>JALHTS010000451.1 GCA_022865965.1 Ignavibacteriaceae bacterium | reverse complement strand
TTGCAATCTATAGAAATATATTCCGCTTGCCAACTGAAGACCTGCCTGTCCGGAAGGCAGGCTGCCGACTGTAGACTTGAATTCAACTTCATAACTTCCTGCGGGTTTTTCTTCGTTTACAAGAGTTGCAATTTCTCTACCGAGGATATCATAAACTTTCAGGGTTACAAAACTTCCAACAGGCAGCGAGTATTTTATAATAGTTACCGCGTTAAATGGGTTGGGATAGTTGTGATAAAGTTGAAACTCCTTCGGTAACGGTGTCTGTAGAGGTTCATAAACTGATTTTGTTACTAACTGCTCATAGTTGAGTGATCTTAAATAACTGGCATATTCTCTTAGTTTGGTTATGCTTTCTCCGTAAGTTTCGCCGATTGCGGGAATAAGAGCAATCATAACCCATTGTGTATCCTGGGGTGCCAGGTTAAATGGACCTGAAAACATTACAAAGCCAGCACCACCCGAGGTTACATCAGGATATTTATCATAAGTCCACCCCTCTCCGGTAACGGGGTCACCGGAAAATGGAAATTTGGTTGGTTCACCTGTGATAATATCAATTATCACACTTCCCTCAGTATTATATCCCTGGGCTGCATTCCAGGCTCCTCTTCTACTTCGAACTTCACCGACTAAGTATCCTAATTCTGTTTGAAAATTTGAATCATCGTAAATACCTCTGAAAGCTGTTAATGAAAGATTTTTAAAATCATCTTTATTATAACCCTTAAAAACTGCAGTATCTCCAGAAGAAGGCACAGCAGGTCCGTACAAGAGAACATAACCAATTGTTTTATTTCCATTAGCACAGGGATAACCTTTCGTCCAACAATATCCTAACTGATTTGTTTTATCTATACCCGGGAAGTCTATATATGCCGTTTCACACCAGCTATAAGAGTCAATATCAGTCCAAAATCCTATAAATGTTGAATCGACTGGTTGAGAGCCCTTATTAATGATTGTCCATTCTAAAAAAACTATGTTGGCAAAAATATCTGTGGAATCTAAAGATTTTTTAGCATGAATAATTTGATGAATTTCTACCGGAAATGTTTTTAGTGTATCAAAAAACCAGGGAAAATAAGATGCGATTGAATCGTTACCTGTATTATATACTGCCCAGGTCATTTGATCGTTGTAAATAACAGGAAATCCATTTTCTCCTGTCGGTGCACCAAGATCGGTTGGCCATTCGTTTATATCTGGATTAACAGTGGTGGAATCATCTTTTGATATTTTATAAACTCTATATTTTAGTGAATCCTCCGGGTTAACAAGCATTGCAGCTTGTTCATCTATTATTGGACCCGGTGAATATGAGGATGTCCATTGAACTAAACTCCAACGAATGTCATTATCTATTTTCCCGACTATCCAGAGACCATGATCGTAAATAATATTATCTGTAAATACATCAATATTTCCCCAGTATGCACCTTGTAGAAAGCATCCCCTATTTCGTGCATACGCTGATCCATAATTATTTACATTTAAGATTATTCGATTTATATCCAGCAGATTACATTTGTGATTTGGATACCTTAGATCTTGTGCAGAAAGATTTACAGAAAATAACAAGATAAAGAATAAAATTTGAACTCGATTATTCATTTTTGTTTCCTATCTAAGTACTACCATTTTTTTAGTTCTTGTAAACTCTCTTGCAGAAATTGTGTAGATATATATTCCCGATGCTAAGCCATCTGAGTTGAACTTAACCGAATATTCATCCGCTTCCTGTACTTCATTTACAAGAGTTGATATTTCGTTACCAAGTATATCATAAACTTTAAGTGTTACAAGACTCGCAACAGGGATTGTATATTTTATAGTAGTTACCGGATTAAAAGGGTTTGGGTAGTTTTGAGTTAGCGAATAAAATCCTGGCGGTTCTATTATTGGTTCCGGTATTTCAGGCTTATAAGCATCATAAAAGAGTTGAAGCTTTGCTGCGTCTTTTTTCAACTCAGCAACACTTTGAATATTAGACTCACCACGTGATATCAATATCCCAATTGTAACCTCCTGTGTATCTCCTGGTGCAAAATTGAAAGGACCGGATGAAAGTAAAAATGTCCTATTACTAATGAATGTAGGATGTTCCGGACATAGATACCAATATCCGTAAATCGAACTATCGGCCCATCCTGTTCCGTTAACAGGATCACCACTAAAAAAATAAGTTGTGACTTCCTGAGTCGATGGGTCGATAAAATGTTCTCCATTCCAAAACAAGCCCCTTAAAAAGTTGTAGAACTCAACCTCTCCACCTGTAATCATTCCACAAACCGGAGGCCGAATTGGTGGATAATAGAATGCTGTCATTTTAAGATTTCTGAATCCTTTTAACCAGATATTATTAAACTTTGCAGAGTCTACGGGAGAAGTTTCTACAATTGGGCCTTGTAAAAGTTTATACCCGATGGCTGGAGGA
>JALHTS010000450.1 GCA_022865965.1 Ignavibacteriaceae bacterium | reverse complement strand
ATTTACTGCATATATTCTTGCGTTATTATCAAGCAACTGATTTAAGTCTGAGATCAATTCGTCATCCGCTAATCTTCCTGTCTGGAAATCTGATAAAAGATAAATTTCTTTATTAAAATTTTTTGATTCTGAAATTATCTCGGCAGCTTTTGCAAATGAGTTGTTTATCATTCCGCTTGCCGAAGAAATGTTTAAAGTTTCTAAAAGTCTTTCAAACTCCGAGAAATTAGATGTGAGGTTTATCCTTTCAGCAGAATTATCGGACACCAAGAGTAATCCGACTTCATCACCTTCCTGCAAATTTTTTAAAAGTTTTTTAATTGTCTGTTTTACCTGATTAAAATAAGAACCGTTCTGATCCACAACAGACATACTGTAAGTATCATCGAGAATAAAAACTGCGGTTGTTTTAGCCGCAGATGTTGTTCCGCCTATGGATACACCTTCAAGCGTTGGGCGGGCAAATGCAAACACTAGCAATAGAATTATTAGAACCCTCAAGACAAGCAAAAGCAATTGCTTTAATTTTACTTTTCTAATCTTATTTTTTTGCAGTTCTTTCAGAAAAGTTAGAGTGCTGAACTCAATCTTTTTTAGTTTTCGGAGATTAAAAAGATGAATCAGAATTGGAATTGATGCTGCAAGAAGTCCAAACAAAACAGCAGGATTAAGAAAAACCATAATTTCCAGTCAGTATTCTTTTTTTCAATTGAAAAATAATGATAATGATTAGAGAATACTATGCAAAATAATTGTGTATACTTTGATTATTGCTGTTTTAAGTAACGAATATTTGCGGAGGAATAACAGAATAGTGGAGTAATGGAATTATGGAATTACTAAATCATAAAAACTAAGATTAAGAATTATTGCCTCTGAAATTCTCTATCTGTTTATTGACGGACTTCAAAACTCTAATGCACTAATATTTCAATGTTCAATACTCCAATATTCCATTGCTCCAAGAATACGATGTGGGTTACTAATACTACCTTTGAATTTGGGTGGCGAAAACTTATTTTTATGTTATAACACATTAAATAATTTTGAGATTGATATGGGTGAAATACTAAAACAACGGCTTAAACAAAACAAATTTGAGAACTCAGAACAGGAAGCATTCCTTAACATTTTTGTTACTGCTAACTTCTTAAAAATGAAAAATGATGAAGTTTTAAGTAAATATGGTCTTACAAGTCCACAGTATAATGTACTAAGAATACTTAAAGGAAATTATCCTAATGGATACCCGCGCTTTGACATTATTACAAGAATGATGGATCAGGCGCCTGATGTAACAAGACTTATCGACAGGTTAATTAATCAAGGTTATGTTGAAAGATTTAGCAGTCCGGAAGACAGGAGATTATCTTTAGCAAAAATTACCGGGAAAGGTTTGATGCTTCTAGAAAAAGTAAAACCAGAAATTGATCAGCTTCATTGTTTAGTTTCAGACAATTTGAATAAGGAAGAGAGGAAACAACTTTCCTTATTGCTGGAGAAAATTTACGGAGCTTATTTATAAAAAAAAGGGCGGAATATAATTTATTTGATTTAGTTGTAAGAGCTCAGGAATAATTCTGAGCTCTTATAATCATTATTTTACTTCTGTTTCTGCGCAATCAAGTTCAATGCACTTCCTGCTTTAAACCATTCTATCTGTGCTGAATTGAAAGTATGATTTAACATCAATTCATCTTTGCTTCCGTCTTTATGTTTTACAATCATCTTAACTTGTTTTTCCGGTGCAAGTGATGAAATCAATATATCAACCCTATCATCCTCTTTTATCTTATCATAATCTTTCGGATCAGCAAAAGTAAGGGGTAACATTCCCTGTTTCTTTAAGTTTGTTTCGTGGATGCGAGCAAAGCTTTTTACTATTATTGCCCTGCCTCCAAGAAATCTTGGTTCCATTGCAGCGTGTTCACGTGATGAACCTTCGCCGTAATTTTCATCACCAATAACAACCCAGTTTATACCTTTTGCTTTGTACTCACGGGCAACTTCAGGAACAGATTTAGTTTCACTCGTAAAAGTATTTTTAACTTTGCCAGGTTCTTTTGTGAATGCGTTAATTGCACCGATAAACATATTGTTAGAAATGTTATCAAGATGTCCGCGATACTTTAACCAGGGACCAGCCATTGAGATATGATCCGTTGTACATTTACCAAATGCTTTTAACAAAACAGGAAGATCAACTAGATCTTTTCCATCCCACGGAGTAAATGGAGTTAACAATTGTAACCTGTCACTCTTGGGATCAACTTTAACTTCAACTTTATTTCCATCTCCAGCAGGGGCAATAAATCCGCTGCTGCCTTCATCAAATCCACGTGGAGGAAGTTCTTCTCCGGTTGGTGGATCAAGTTTTACTTTTTCACCTTTCTCATTTGTAAGTTCATCAGTGATAGGATTGAATGAGAGACTACCGGCAATTGCAAGTGCGGTGGTAATTTCGGGTGAAGCAACAAACGCAAGCGTTTCCGGATTTCCATCATTTCTCTTTGCAAAGTTTCTGTTAAAAGATGTAATAATTGTATTTCTTTCACCCATTTTCATATCCATTCGTTTCCACATTCCGATACAGGGACCGCAAGCGTTTGCCAGAATTACTCCGCCGATATCAGTTAATGCTTTTAACTGTCCATCACGTTCAATTGTAGCGCGAACCTGTTCTGAACCTGGAGTAATAGTGTACTGCCCTTTTGCTTTTATTCCTTTTGCAATTGCTTGTCTTGCAATGCTTGCAGAGCGATCAATATCTTCGTAACTGGAGTTTGTGCAGCTTCCGATCAATCCAACTGATACTTTATCCGGATAATTTTCGCTCTTAACCGCTTCTTTCATTTTTGATATTGGCCAAGCTTTATCTGGAGTAAATGGTCCATTAAGATGCGGTTCCAGTTCACTTAAATTAATTTCAATAACCTGATCATAATATTTTTCAGGATTATCGAATACTTCTTTATCTGCACAAAGTTCATCTGCCAATCCTTCCGCAAGAGCTGCAACATCAACACGTTTTGTAATTCTTAAGTAGGATGACATTCTTTCATCAAATGGAAATACAGAAGTTGTTGCGCCAATCTCTGCGCCCATATTACAAATTGTTCCTTTGCCTGTACAGGAAATTGAATTTGTTCCTTCGCCAAAATATTCAACAATTGCACCGGTGCCGCCTTTTACAGTTAAAATACCTGCAAGCTTAAGAATAACATCTTTTGCAGAAGTCCAGCCATTCAGTTTTCCAGATAATTTAACTCCGATAAGCTTGGGCCATTTAAGCTCCCAGGGCATACCTGCCATAACATCAACGGCATCAGCACCACCAACACCAATTGCAATCATCCCAAGTCCGCCTGCATTAGGTGTGTGTGAATCTGTTCCGATCATCATACCACCGGGGAATGCATAATTTTCTAATACAACCTGGTGAATAATCCCTGCGCCCGGTTTCCAGAATCCAACACCATGTTTTTGAGATATGCTTTCAAGAAAGTCATAAACTTCTTTGTTCTCTGTGTTTGCTCTATTAAGATCTTCAACAGCACCAACTTGTGCTTGAATTAAATGATCGCAATGAACAGTGGAAGGAACCGCAGTAGTTTTTCTTCCTGCAGACATAAACTGAAGCAGTGCCATCTGAGCAGTCGCGTCTTGCATAGCAACACGATCGGGGGCTAACTCAACATAATCTTTTCCACCAGAAAATTGTCTTGTCGTTTTATCATAAAGATGTGTGTATAAAACTTTTTCAGCATACGTTAGCGGTCTATTAACAACTTTTCGTATTTCAGTAAGTTTAGTTTTATAGTTTGCATAAACCTTTTTGATCATATCATAATTGGCAGTCATTTAAATTCCTCTTTGAAAATATTAAATAGTTCTGTTATCTTGCAGCAAAAATAAAAAAATCTTAGCGAAATTACTTGCCGAAGAAGATTGGTGTTTTTTCTAAAAAAATTTACTTAATTAACGTACGTATTTTATCTGTCTCATTTAGAAAAATCTTATTTTAAAAAGCCTCCTTTTGAGGCAGGATACATAAAAAATTCT
>JALHTS010000449.1 GCA_022865965.1 Ignavibacteriaceae bacterium | reverse complement strand
TCATTATGCGGCTTTATCAGTTCCATTATTGGTATATGCACGATAAATTAAATAAAAACCTTATTACTTCTCATTATCTCCTCAAGGGGTACTTTTAATCCCCTTCCAATAAAAATTGTTAAGTTGTTTTCATAAGACATAGCATACTTTGTTTTGTACACTCCTGCAACTTCAATGCGCTCAAACAACTTAAAATGATCCTCAATTCCACCGCCAATTATAATTACTGTTCTGATGTTTGTGCTTCCCGGCGACTCGTCGAGTCCGTTAGACTCGCCGGAGTCTGACGACCAGTACCAGTAATTATTATGGGGACAGACCACTTGAGGCAAGGGATATTTTTTACTGTAATATTCAACAGCTCCTGCCCTTCCGTAGTTGCTGCAGTAAACAACTGTATGTATTTTATCTTCATCAGGAAGTGATTGATAAACTTTAGAAACATTTTTAGCAAGATCTTCCCAGCCGAACATATCGGAGTAAAACTGCGGAAGCTCGGTTTCATGTCCCTCACTGCTCGGCGGCTTAAGACCAATGGCTGATTGATGCTCCAGAAATTTTTCGGGTGAAAGCAGCGGACGGGCGAAGGGGACTAAAATAATTCCGGACACTATTACTGGAAGAATTAAAGCATATTTCAACCAGGCTTGTTTAGGTGCCGAACTCCATTTTTCTATCATTACTGCACCACCAGCAAAAATTATCTGATAGGCTGCGGCTATATATTCTCCCTTGCTGTGCCCGTTTATTAAAAGAATTAAAAATGTTGTTAACCATATAAAGCCAAGTGCACGGAATTGCTTGCCGTTTTTATTAAAGAAGAAAAAGATTATTCCCGGCAGCCAGATTAAAATTGAAATTGGATTAAGAATTAATATCTGATCAAGCATAAATGATATTGGTGTTAATCCGCCGTACTTTCTTGTTGCTGCATTTCTCATAAATTCAAGATGCGCAAAATCATGTGTTATGTTCCAGATGATATAAGGCGAGAAAATTATCAAAGCAATTATTGCTGCAATGTATGGATATTTTGTTTTAAGATCTTTTCGTAACGGAGTAAAGATTGTTCCTGCAAGCACGCCAGCACTTAACCAGAACATACTTGTTTTATTTAAAACGCCAAGTCCAATTACAACACCTAACATAATCCACAGCTTCTTGTTTTCGGTTTGAATGAGTCTCAAAAAAATATACGCTGAGGAAATCCAAAACAGAAAATCAAAAGTGTTCATTGAGTAGATGGTATTCATCCCGAGAAATATTGGGGAAAGCATATATGTAAGGGTTGAAATTATAACCGCCGGTATTTTTCCTCCTAATCTTACCGTTAATAATCCGATTATAAAAACGCTGACAGATGATACCAAGGCAGAAATCATTCGTATTGCAAATAAAGAATCTCCGAACAGCGTCTTCCAGATTGCCAAGACAAGAATTGAAAACGGCGGATGATCTACATAACCGATATCCAATCGGTTTGCACAAGCCATATAGTAAAACTCATCGCGGAACATACCGTAACTTGTAAGGGCTGTTGTTAAAAGATATATCAGAAGGTTCAGCAGAGAAACTGAAAGGATTAATGTTAAAATACTTCGTGGGATTTTTGTGTTTTCCATTATAATTGCTTTTTATTCAATAATGTTTTTTCACAGCACTTTTTATATTTAATTAAACATCATATTAATTGGATTGATATGCAGCTTTGTTTATATCATCGACACCTTTAATTGGTTTTGGAGGTTTAAGATATTTATTTATAAAATTGTAAATCTTAACACGAATTTCTCTTGCCTTTTTTGTATCAAGCCTGTCAAATGAATGTCCACCGGGTAAATCCTTAAATACCTCATACTCGAAATCTTTCCCTGCGGCTTTAAGTGCATTAATCAAAAGCTCAACTTCCAGAACGTTAACATCCTCATCGTTTGTGTTTGTATGAATAAGAAGTGGTGTCTTCAGCTTGTCAGCATGCCAGATTGGAGAACGTTTTCTGTATTCTTCAACATTTTCTTCTGCGGATTGTCCGATGTGATAATCAGCTTCATACAGATCGCGGTAACTTTGATCTTTATAACCCATTCTTGAAACAAGATCACTTACCGGAACTCCTGCAAATGCAACCTTATAATTTTCAGGATGTTGAAAAATATTCATGAGTGCAATTAATCCGCCGTGACTCCAGCCAAAAATTCCGACTCTGTCTCCATCTACAAATTCGTAATTGTCAATCATAAACTGACGGCTTGCATCCACATCTTCTACTTCCAATCCGCCGTAATCAATTTTTTCGTAGTACGCCTTTCCATAGCCCGTACTGCCGCGGTATTCTGCAGCAACAACTATATACTGCTGTGAAATAAGCTCTTTAATAATGTGAGTGTAATAAGTGGAGAAATTTGCATGAACTCCGCCGTGCGGAAAAACAATTAGCGGGTATTTTTTGTTTACATCAATGTTTTTCGGAACGAACACATAAGACCAGAATTTGGTTGGGTTCCCGGCACCTTGTGCAGTCGGATTTTTCTCTTTCCATAGCGGCGGTCCTGTCAAAAACACCTTATCAATAAATGCAACTTCGCCGACCCTCTGAAACCAGATTATATCGTCAATGCTCTTTTCAAGAACGTCCAGCCTGTGCTGCAGATTTTCGTTCTGTTCCTTAATGTCCTTAATTTCTTTGTTGATTGTGTCCTGGGCAAGTGTCGAACTAAGCCCGGTTAGCAAAATGAATATTGGGATGAAAATACTTCCGGCAAATATTTTTTTCATGATACTTCTCATAAATATTATTAGCAGTGTAATTTTTCTTGTTCAAAACTAATCAAAGCAAGGTAAAGATATTTAAAAACGTAAAAGGATTGTTTCATGAGTTTCAATATTCCTGTCATTCCCGCGTAGGCG
>JALHTS010000448.1 GCA_022865965.1 Ignavibacteriaceae bacterium | reverse complement strand
GTTTGGAACAATCTCCCAGCCTGAAAATGTTTTGAACTTAAGAAATTCTTTTTCTGATTTATCTAATTTGAATTTCTTTTCATCCGAAATAAAATCATAGGCGGCAAGAAAGAATCCGCCTGTACCGCAAGCAGGATCTGCTATTGTTTTCTTTGGTTCCGGTCTTATACATTCTACCATTGCTTTGATTAGAACACGCGGAGTAAAATATTGTCCCGCACCTGATTTTGTATCTTCAGCATTTTTCTCTAGCAGACCTTCGTAAATATCACCTTTAACATCTGCACCGAGCATTACCCAGTTTTCATCATCTATCAATTGAATAAGCTTATATAGTTTTGCAGGATCCTGAATTTTATTCTGAGCTTTGAAGAATATCTCTCCAATCATTCCTTTTTCTTTACCAAGCTCATTAAGAATTTTTATGTAATGTGCTTCAAGCTCTGCGCCGCTTTTATTTTGCAGACTTTCCCAATTTAGATTTTTAGGAATCTGAATATCTCTGTTGTACGGAGGTTTAGAATACTCATCTGCCATTTTAAGAAAGAGAAGATATGTAAGTTGTTCTACATAATCTCCGTAGCTTACTCCATCATCCCTTAATGTGTTACAGTAATTCCAAACTCTCTGAACAATTGATGCTGTTGTCATTATTTATCTCTAAAAAGATTTAAATATTCAGTGAATTCAAATTCACGATTCCTCTTCCAGCCGGTTTTTTCATCCAGGATTCCTAATCTTTCAAAATCCGAGAGCAAAGAGTTTACAGTTGGAAGGGATACTTTTAATTCATCCTGAACATCCTGAGCAGTTACAACTGGTTTTCTGAAAAGATATTTCAGTAAAGATTTTGCTGTTGGTAGCTTCTTACCAAGCTTAATTAATTTCTTATCCTCAATCTGTTCTTTAAGCTTTAGAATAGTTTTGAATGTATCAATTCCCTTATCACTTGTTTCAATTATTCCAACAAGAAAAAACTTAATCCACTGAAGCATGTCATTTTTTAATCTGACGTGATTAAGATTATCATAATAAAGCTGGCGATGCTTTTCAATATAGTCAGATAAATAAAGCGATGGTTTTGTAAGTAAACCTGAACTAACCAGATAAAGTGTAATTAATAATCTTCCAATTCTTCCATTACCATCAAGAAATGGATGTATGGTTTCAAACTGATAGTGAGAAATAGCTGCTCTTATAAGAACTGGAACATCTTTCTGATCATTATGTAAAAAATTTTCAAGATCACTCATGAGCTCATTTACTTCTGTGTGAACGGGCGGGATATATGTTGCATCTTTAAGTGTAGCTCCGCCAATCCAGTTTTGGCTTGTTCTAAATTCACCGGGATTTCTTTGCTCACCTCTTACACCACTCATTAAAATTTTATGTGCTTCTTTTAATAATCTTGTAGAGAGTGGCAGAGTTTTTAATTTGCTTATTGAAGTATTCATGGCTTCAATATAATTGTGGACTTCCTGCCAGTCATTTTTTCTTTCAGGAGCTATTTCAGATCCTTTTTTTAGTGCTTCTTCAATTTCTGTATGCGTTCCTTCTATCCTACTGGATTTAATTGCCTCTTTAGCTATATGCATTTCAATATAAATATCTGTATCCGGTACGTGCAGCGAAAAGGCATCTAAAGCACCAAGCTTCCGGTTTGCTTCTGCCAGCAATGTGTTGATTTTTCCATCTTCCCAGATCCAGGAGTCGTTTATCCTTGTTGGAGAGAAACTCTTGTATTGGTATTGTTGCAAATACCTGCCACTTTTAAAAGCTTCAATTTTCATAGATTTTAACACTTTCCCTTTAATTATAGAAATTCATAATTAAATATAACGCATTTTCTTTAATTATACTAATTCTTAATTAAATTTAATACACTTCCTTTAATTATAAGATTTTATACTTAAACTTGTTTAATTATGATATTACACATCAAAGCCGTACCCGCTCCGTACCAACTCCGTTTGAAGAATTAAAAACCTGCCTGCCGGTAGGCAAGTGAATAATTAAGAATTAACAATTCTCTTTCTGTTTTAATTATTCATTCTTCGTTGTTAATTTCTCTCATACCAGTTCGCCATTGAATGCCTTTTTTAATATGCTTTGCCTTAATGTTTTTGCTTTAATTAAACTTTCATCAATCGCTTTTTCAAGTGCTCCCGATCCTGTACAAACCAGCCAGCTTGCAAAAGCTGTTTATCAATGTTCTGTCTTGCTTGTTGTTCAGGAGTCAGCAATCAATTCTCTTTGATGATTGAGTATTCTATTGAATTAGAAAACACCAAGTCAGCACCCCCGAGGAAGAAGAATGATTATAAAGGGGTTCTATTTTTTATGAGTTATCTGCTTTGTTACAAAATTTATACAGTAAAATAATCATTTGAAAAGATTTCTACCAACAGAAATGCTTTGATAAAGATAAAATATTTATTACTTACACTGCTTTTTTATCAATTAAGTCGGTTTTTCAAAAGTTGCAAATTCTTATGATTCTTTTTCTTATAAAAGAAAATGTCCACGACGAAAGAAGAATCTGAATATGAAAATGATTTATCTACCTTGATGTTAAACTTTCATTTGTTTATTTATTCAATACATTTTAGAAGAATTCTGCAGCTTTAAGTGATAAATAAATCCATATTTCTTGTATTAATTATTTTAATTCCAGCTTTTGCGCAGGACACAACTAAAAGTCTTGCATTCAAGAACAATAAAAATATCCGAAATTCACCATTCTTTTATCAGCCAGATCTTGCTTATCAGTTACTCCAGCAATTCAAATTAATTCAGGAAGCAAATGGAGGTGATCCTCTTGCGCAACATGAACTTGGTATGAGACTTTTACTTGGTGAAGGATTAGCAGCGGATACTGTTCAGGCAGTTTAT
>JALHTS010000447.1 GCA_022865965.1 Ignavibacteriaceae bacterium | reverse complement strand
GTGAAAAACACCAAGATAATCCTTTAGACTTAGATCATATCTGGTTTTCCGGAAAAATGATAGATAAAGGTCCGCAACTAATTGATGGCAGCTCCGACAGCTTGATGGATACAATTGCTTATTACATGGAGAAAGAAAAGATAAATCAATTGCGTGTGGAGTATAATTTATTTGTTAATAAAAGCGGTAAAATAGATCGAATGAGTATTGAAGAAAGTAATGATCCAATAGTAGATAGCATTGTCATCGCTTCAGTTAAAGATTGGAGATTTGAAGCTGGAATTAAATCTGGAAAAAATGTTAATTCAATTTTTCCAATAAAGCTACACGCGAGAGTAACTGATTCTTTAAAACCAATAAATGAAAACGATTATTTTGTCGCTGTTGAAAATATGCCCGAAGTAATTGGTGGGCTCTATTCAATCCAAAGTAAAATTAAATACCCGGAAATTGCAAAACGCGCAGGAATTGAGGGTAACGTTTACGTTCAAGCATTCATTGATGAAAATGGAAACGTAGCAAATGCAAAAATAATAAAAGGTATTGGTTCCGGCTGTGATGAAGCTGCGTTGGATGCGGTCAAACAAACTAAGTTTAAGCCAGGAAGACAAAAGGGTAAACCAGTAAAAGTTCAAGTTAGTATTCCAATAGCGTTCAAATTACAATAATTATTAATTAAGAAAGGATATCTTATGAAATCAGTTTTCTTTTCATTGTTCTTTGTTTTTATCTTCTTCGGATTAAACATATTTGCACAGGAAAAAAAGGCAGAGGTAACGCCTGAACCAATAGGCGGCATCGAATCAATAGTTAAAAACGTAGTTTATCCAAAGTCAGCAAAAGAAAATGGAGTCGAGGGCAAGGTAATCATTAAAGCAATTGTTGATGAAAAAGGAATGGTATCATCAACCGAAGTTGTTAAGAGTGTAAACAAGGAATGTGATAATGCTGCAATTAAAGCAATCAAGAAAACAAAATTTAAACCCGTATTGAAGGATGGCAAGCCAATTAAATCCGAAGTTGTAATTCCGGTTATGTTTAAGCTTTCGTAAATACCAAGAATGGAACACGGATTAAACGGATACAACTGATGAAAACGGATTTAAATCCGTGAAAATCCGCCTGATCCGTGCTATCCGCGTTCTATTCTCTCTATGTTTTCCTAAAACATAAAAGAATTAATCCCGACCCTGAAATTGTTTTCTCCCCGGTAATTAAGCTTCCAGGCAAATTCAATTTTTAATGGAAGGAGCACTTGCCCGATTCCAAAACCAATTTCATAAAAGGGATGCGGAAATGTTTTTACACTTTGCGGAAGAATTTGCAATGATCTTTCTCTCACTTCAGTAACAGCCATATTTAAAAAAGTGCTGAGTGTTAATTCAATATCTTTTAATACCGGAATTCTCAGCATCTTGAAAAGTTCATCTCTGAAATTATGCTCAAAGTTTAATGTAAAAACTTTCTCGCCGAAAATTCCATTTACATTAAGTGTTCGAAAGGAATAATCTGAAGAAAGAAGATTTATATTGCCAGGCAAAGCATAAAGATACTGATACGGCAATGTTCCGTCATTATACATTCCAAATGCTCTTACATTGAGAACTGCAGAGCGGAATGTTCTTACAAACGCTCTCGAAGATAATCTGTATGTTGTGAAGTCCAGATTGCTGCTAAGAAGATCTTTGTTCGAATACGTGACATCGCCGGAAAATAAAATGTATGAACGTCCAAGCGAAGTTCTTCTTCTGAAATAGCCATCCTCAATATAATTTCTGAAGTCAAGCCTGAAGCCTGCTGTTAGTGCGTTCACTTTTGTTTCATATATCGGCGGATTTTGTCTGTATTCTCTATTCTTATAAAAAAATGAGAAATCAGAATTGTTAATTGCACTGTTATCTGTTCGGTTCATAAATCCAAGTTCAAGATTAAGAACGGGAAAAACTTCCCCGCCGAATTTTACATCCCATCCGTTTGAATAGTAATAATCCCTAAATTCTTCTTTTGCAATTAATGCAAGTAAAGTTGCGGTAATTTCATTATAGTTCTCGGATTCACCGAAGAGAACATTAACTCTGTCATAAGCATTAAACTTTAAACTATACGTTCTGTAATCGCCAAGCAGGTAAGATGCCGAAAAATCTTTCTTCAGCTTTTTATCTGAAAATCCATAGGCAAACTTTAACTGCGAGTTTAATCTTTGTTCAAGTGCATCTTCAAGAAAGAAACCGAAATCAAGCGCGTGACCCTCAACTCTGTTGAAATGATATAATCCCAATGGTGCGCTGATTGAAAGATTGTCTATCAGTCTTAATCTTGTGGAGAGAACTGAAAAATCATCAAGAAACTTTCTCGGAATACTTTCTAAACTGTCAATTCTTTGATACGCTTCAAGCTCTTCAACAGTTGATGGAATAGTCTGGGTTACAGTCCAGTAGGTTGAGTCCCTTTTATCTGCTTCAGTTAAAACCGTAATAATAGCCTTGTCAAATCTTTCAGAAGACATTTCGGGATTAATTTTATAATCAAACAGAATTGTATTTAGTTCAAATCCTATTCTTGCAAGTCCAAGTAAATTTGCCTTCACAAATAACCTATAATCTACGGGCATATATATATCATTGTAAGAGTCGAATTGCTGGAAAACATTAACAGTATCAAAAATACCGCCGGTATTAGCCGCGCGGTTTAACCTGAGATCGACTTTAATTAAATCAAATGTGCTGTCGGTTATAAAAATACTTCCTTCAAAACCGGGATCATTCGAGTTGTCAGGCGACATATAAATCTGGTATACTATGTTGGTATTTAATGCCAGGGTCTTTTCGATATAAAAGTAGTAATAGTTGAGCGCATTATCGGCAAGCGGAGCGGGAAGATCACGGCCTAAAAAATTCACTTCATCGCTGTAAAAATTCTGAATTAATCTTCCCCCGGTTAATATATTTATTGTCGGGGGGAAATTAGCGCTTTGTTTTCTTGCAAGAATTATTTCTTTGTATTGATTGGGCTTTTTATAGTATCCCTTGCTATGATTTTCAAGAATGCCTGTGATTTTTAATTCTGTTGTATCGCTGCCGCCTAAAGTAAGATTTACACTGCTTCGCCCGGCGCTAATATCTTTAGTTGTCCTGATAATTCCTTTTGTATATGCATCAACTTCGTATTGATTCAGTTTTTCATTTCTTTCTTTTTTCTTAGCAATCGCTTTGCGAATAATTTCGAGTGCAGGATTTTCACCCGGCCTAACAACAACTTCGGGTAGATCAATCTGAGTTTTGATCAAAGTAAAATTAATCGGTTCGATATTTTGTGTAAGTTTTACTTCAATGGTATCAGAGTAATATCCGATGTAAGAAGCAATAAGTTTATAAGTTCCACGCTGAAGTTTCAGCTCATATTCGCCTTCAACATTTGCCGCAGTTCCAAGAGTTGAGCCGGCAACCCTGACGTTGGTAAAACTTAAAGGTGTTTTTGTCTCTTGATCAGTAACTTTGCCGAGTAAAGTAAATTGCTGGGCATTGGCAATTACAGATAGACAAAATAATAGGGGTAAAAATATTTTAATTACCATTTTATCTCTTTGATATGTTTGATAACTTTTATTTACAATATTAAGAAAGTATTAATCTATATAAACTATAGATGCAATATATGGTCTTAATAAGTGATTATCGGTTAATTTATTTCGCACTAAAATAAATCTTATTATTGTTTTTACATATTATAAATATCTGATAAATCCATAGGAGTAATATGAAAGCTGTACTAAAAATTTTACCCGTCCTGTTATTTATGTTTTTGTTTGTTAATTCAAGCACAAAGGCACAAGAATCTGCTGATGACAAAAGTGTGTTGGCTAAGGAAATTATTAACAAATATGTTGAAGCAATTGGTGGAAAGGATGCAATGTCTGCTGTTGAAGACAGAACTACTATTATGCGCGGTAATGTAATGGGACAGAATCTTACACTTATTCTAAAACAGAAATGGCCCAACAAATTAAGACAGGAAATTAAAGCCGGAGGAATGGATCAGCTTGTTCTTTATAATGGTGAGAAAGCTGTTATGGTTGCTGCTGGACAAACTATTGAAGTTACGGGTAAAGAGCTTGATGCTCTTCAGCTTGAAGCCACAATGGGTTTGTTATTTGATCCCGAAGCTTTTGGAATCACGCTTTCATATGAAGGTGAAGATACTGTTGACAGCATTGCTGTTCACAAAGTCATAATGACTTTGCCTTCGGGAATAAGATGGTTTCAGTATTATGATATAGAAACCGGCCTGAAGGTTAAGGAACGACAGGAAATGCAGACACAAATGGGTTTGATAGAACAGGAGACTTATTATTCTGATTATAAAGAGGTTGAAGGGAAACTATACCCGTTCAAAATTAAGCAAAGTGTTGGTCCCCAATCTTTCGAAATCAATGTAAGCAGTATCAAACTTAATTCCGGCCTTGATGATTCAATTTTTGAACCGGCTGTAGAAGAATAATTATTTTAAGTAGTTTGATGCGGAAATACTCTGCCGTTGTTTTTGATCTCGGAATGGTGCTCGTTCCATTTGATTACAAAATTATGGTAAATAAACTGGAACAAATTCAAGCTGGTTTGGGCGACCACTTTATAGAAAGCTATAAAAGCAATTATCACATTCATCGCGGTTTTGAACGCGGTGAAATCAGCACCGAAGATTTTATATCTCAAATGCTGAAAGTTCTTAATTATAAAATTGATGCGGAAACTTTCTGCAAATTCTATTCCGAGATCTTTACTGTAAATCAAAAGGTCGTCGATCTTTTACCGATACTAAAAAATAATTACAGACTCTTCCTTCTTTCAAATACAAATGCACTTCATCATCAATACGGCTGGAAAGATTTTCCTTTCATTCATCATTTTGAAAAACTTATATTGTCTCACGAAGTTGGTGCTGTAAAACCAGAAGAGAAAATTTTTCGTGCCGTCGAAGCCGCATCAGGATTTCAATCTAAAGAACATATCTTTATCGATGATATTAGTGAATACATAGAGGCGGCAAAAAAACTTGGCTGGGGTGGAATTCAGTTTAAAGGATATGATGACCTGGTATTAAATTTCAAACAAAGAGGAGTTCTCAATTAATTATGAGTGTTATTAACGATAAAAATGAAAACCGCTTCGTTCT
>JALHTS010000446.1 GCA_022865965.1 Ignavibacteriaceae bacterium | reverse complement strand
TCAAATAACCTTCTCTCAAGATTATCTGTTTGTCCAATATAGATTTTGCTGTGGCTGGAAGAATAAATGGCAGATAATCTACACCTAATTATATTTCTGCCAGATACCCTGTCACTAATTAAATCATTATTCTCAAGTTCCGATATCAAAATAATTATTAATATAAACTGCTCCCGCAGACCGAATTGTTAAAATTTTAGCACTTCCAGTCCCAAATACAGATTCAATTAATTTTATGTAATCCGAAACATGTTCAACTGGCAGAAAAACCTGAATGGTTCCTGCAAAGCCGCCTCCGTGTACACGGCAAGCACCCTCTGGTATACCATCAATGTATCTTTCGGTAATTGCCAGTGCTAGTGAGACTCCCTGCTCATAAACATTTTTTGGAGAATATATATTCTGTAACCACTTAAATGAAGAATCACCTGATTGATTGACTAATTTCAAATATTTATTAAAATCATTTTTTCTGAGTGCTTCAACCTGTTTAGTAACTTTCTCATTTTCCTCTAAATAATGCATCGCCCTGAGTATTGCCCTATCACCAACGACAGATCTTAATTCCTTAATCTTCAACAAAAGGTGTTCCATTTTAATATCCCGGCAAACTTCTTTACCAAAACTATTCGCAACGGACTTCATTTCTTTTGGAATGGAGGAATAATCATTTGTTAGGTCTTCGTGACTGCCGCCCGCATTAACAACTATTAGCTTGTAACCTGATGATTCAAAATTAAAATCAACTTTTTCAATTAAAGGTGATTGTGGGTTCTTAAAATCAATTGCAATAATACCACCTACAACGCAAGCCATCTGGTCCATCAGTCCGCAAGGTTTACCGAAAAAATTATTTTCGGCATACTGCCCTGCTAGCGCAATCTGATCAGATGAAATTTCGTTGCCATTGTAAAGTGCATTAAAAACAGTTCCAATTAATACTTCGATGGATGCAGAAGAGCTTAATCCTGAGCCGATGAATACTTCGCTTGTAATGAATGCATTAAAACCTCCTATTGAGAAACCGAGTTCTTCAAACCTGTATGCAATGCCTCGGATTAAAGCATTAGTAGTCCCTTCCTCTTCTTTCTTTGATATTAAATCATTCAGTTTTACAATAAATGGTTTATCATGTCCTTCAGAAAATATAGTTACAAGATTTTTGTCATTCCGGCTGCATACCGCAATAGAATCTATGTTTACACTTGCAGCAAGCACAAGCCCATGGTTATGATCAGTATGATTACCACCTAACTCGGTCCTGCCAGGTGCACTAAACAGATGCAGTTCTTGGTCACCAAATTGTTCTTTGTGTTTGCTAACCAACAAATTGTACCGCGCTATTTGAGAATCTAATACAGCTTTTTCTTTACCGTACACGATTTGTAATGCATTCTGTAATTTATTCTCATCAAGGTCCATATACATTCCTCAATTTATTTTATATTAAGCCCATAGTTTGCTGTAAAGATTTTTCCCGGTTCCAATATCAGGAGCCCCTCTCCGTTGTTAAAGCTATTTACATTACTTGTCATAGGCTCAATCGAAATACTCTTCCTCTCAGGGGGAATATAAATTTGCAGATAATTATATTTTTGTTCACCTGCATCCTGCCATGTAACAAGTCTGATATCCTGCTGAGGATCATATA
>JALHTS010000445.1 GCA_022865965.1 Ignavibacteriaceae bacterium | reverse complement strand
TTATTCTGCTACGTTTGATAATAATGGAAATGCTTTTTGGAAACTTGCGGAAATTGTTAATAATATTCCTCTCACCGGGGATTCAATAATAATAGTTAAGAAAAGCCTCGCAAATATTTTACCATTTCCTTTGCCATACAGATATAACGATCCTTCCGGAGAATCTATCAAGTTTTCTGTTGATGATATTGAATCGGGTCTTCAGGTTGATGTGAATATTTATACTATATCTATGGATCTTATTTATTCCTCAAATCTGGAAACAAAAGCTTATGTGATAAATGATCCAAGCACGAATGTTTACGGTCAGATTTCAATTATTGAATGGGATAAACCTGTTGATATGAGTGGAGAAAATTTAGGCAGCGGTGTATATATAATTGTTGTTAAGCATGGCAATGATTACAAAACAGGTAAATTCGTAATCTTCAATGACTAATTACAATTTAGAATTATCGTCCGTTAGAAAATTCTTCGGCAGAAGACTTATCTTCGACAACCTTAATTTCAAAATAAATAAACCCGGAGTGTATGGTGTTTCGGGTCCTAATGGTTCAGGTAAATCTACTTTGGTAAAAATCATTGCAGGCATTATCAGCGCTTCTGAAGGCAAAGTAATTCATAAAATTCATGAAAGAGAAATAATTCCGGAAAAACTTCATAATCATATTGGATTCGTTTCACCATACTTAGTTCTCTATGAAGAATTTTCCGCTTGGGAAAATCTTGAACTATTTGCCAAGATAAGAGGAATAAACCTAGATGAGCAAAGAGTAAAATATTTATTGGAAAAATTTCTTCTTCTTAATAGAAAAGATGATTTAGTAAAGACCTATTCATCGGGGATGAAGCAAAGATTAAAATTTATTTTTTCTTTAATGCACTCACCTGAATTATTGATTTTGGATGAACCGACTTCCAATTTAGATGAAGAAGGCAAAAACTCCGTTTATGAAATTGTAAGGGAAGAAGGCGGGAAAAATATTGTTATTGTTGCTTCAAATGAGAAATCAGATCTCGATCTATGCAAGGAGATTATTTATTTGGAAAAGTATAAAGAGATTAATAGTACTTGACATACGCAGTTATTAATTAAGTAATTCAAAAAGGGTAAAAATGCCTTTTACAAAGATTTGGATACATATTATTTGGTCAACAAAGAATAGAGAAAAAATTATTACGCAAAAACTAAAACCGCTTCTTCTCAAGCATATTAAAGAGAACTCCATTCTGAAAGAAATTTTTGTTGATTCTTTGAATTGTGTTAATGATCATATTCATTTATTAATCTCTTTAGGAAGAGAGCAAACTGTTAGCAAAATGGTAATGTTGTTAAAAGGTGAATCTTCAAATTGGGTTAACAAGTCTAAATTAGTTAGTGGAAAATTTGAATGGCAGGATGAGTATATAGCTGTTTCAGTTAGTGAATCTCAAGTTGAGAAAGTAAGAGAGTACATTAAAAAACAAGAAGATCATCATCGAACTAAATCTTTTAATGAAGAATATAATTTATTTATTAAAAAATACAGTTTTGGCTAAAGCCAATGATTTGTTTTCTTCTAACCCACGAGCTGAAGCTCGTGGCAATTAAAAATTCTTGTTCTATAATAGCCACGACCTTTAGGTCGTGGAATAAATTAATAAAATTAATTTGGCTTTAGCCAAAATGAACACCAATAATGTTATCAAAGTCTTACAATTTATTCGTTAAAGATCTTCATTCAGAAATCAGAACTCGCTATGCGATAAATTCGCTTGCAATGTTCATTATCGTTGCAATAAGCGTAATTCTTTTTTCTATTGGACAGGAAAGAATCAGCCCGGAGCTTACAGCAGGATTATTTTGGGTTGTAATTTTCTTTAGTGCAATGTCAGGACTTGCGCGAGCATTTGTATCCGAAGAAGAAAGAGGAACAACATTAACTCTTCAACTTATTGCTTCACCAACCACAGTCTTTACAGGAAAGCTTATATTTAACGTTATTCTTACTTTTGCAATGAATTCTGTTATAGCAGTACTTTACGCTGCATTATTTGAAGCTTTTGTAATACAGAATTTTTACCTCTTTTTACTTACCTTTATTCTCGGCAATATCGGATTGGCAATTTCATCAACCATAATAGCCGCAATAATTTCAAAAGCAGGAGCAAAAGGCACACTTTATCCGGTGCTATCTTTCCCGATTTTGTTGCCTTTGATTTTAACTTCCGTGCAATTAACTTTGTTTTCAATCGATGGCACAGGGTTTGAAAAATCTATTTTTGAATTAGCAATTGTTGTGAGCTATGATGTGATTATGTTAACCGCTTCTTATATGTTATTTGATTTTATCTGGAAAGAATAGCGAATTCAATCAAAATTTATCAATTTTATCTTATGATCTGGAAAATATTTTTATTCTTACTGTTAGCTTTTGTTTCAGTAGCAGGAATAGCATTTCCCATAGTTGAGAATCCAACTACGTGGTATGAATTTCCATTCATTCCCGGATTAGGAGAACATGCTAAAATCTTCTTTTTTCACGTTCCTACTGCCTGGCTGACTGTAATTGCATTTTTTATGTCCACTGTGTACAGTTTTAAGTATTTAAGAAATAAAAATCTTGATGACGATGCAAAATCCTATGCGGCAAATCAGCTTGGAATGATTTTCTGCATACTTGCAACGGTAACCGGAGCGGTCTGGGCAAAATTTGCCTGGGGTGCATTCTGGAGTTGGGATCCGCGACAATCAAGTATTTTTGCTCTTTTACTTATTTATGGTGCATGGTTCGCTTTAAGATCTTCAATCGAATCTGAAGATAAGCGCGCTACACTTTCTGCAGTTTATTCAATCATTGCTTTTGTAACTGTTCCTTTTTTTATATTCATTATGCCGAGGGTTATGAGAGGTCTTCATCCCGGTTCTGCAGATGATACAGGTGCCGGTCCGGTTGTAAATTTTCAGATGAATTCAAGTATGTTAATAATTTTCTTTTTATCGTTAATAGGATTTACAATACTGTTTTTCTGGATGTGGAACGTAGGATATAAATCAATAATTTATCGGGACAAACTAAATAAACAATTAATCAGAGGTTAAAGTTGGAAGAGTTCTTATCACAGAATGCAATTTATATAGTTCTTATTATTGTGCTGATTGTATGGGCGGGTATTTTCCTTTATATGTCTAATCTGGACAAAAGAATTAAGCTGATTGAAAAAGAAATGAACGGAGATAAAAAATGAAAAACAAATATATATTCGGCGGATTTATTATTGTCATATTTCTTGGATTGATGGGCTATTTGTTTACTCAAAGTAATATTAAATATGAAAGTGATTTTAGTAATATAATAAATAATGATAAAACTGTTAAAGCCACAGGTAAGTGGGTTAAGGAAAAAAATTATGTGATTGACCGAGAAACAAAAACATTTTCCTTTTATATGAGAGATGAAAAAGGAAAGGAAATGAAAGTTGTTTATAACGGAATGATGCCTAACAATTTTGAAAGCGCAACTAGCGTTGTCGTTACAGGAAATTTTGAAAACGGATATTTCCGCGCTAAAGATATTTTAACTAAGTGTCCAAGCAAGTACGAAGAGCAGCCTGTTCAATCGTCACGTCTTTGAGTTACAAACAGTTAATCAGTTAAATCTTAAGAATTTCGAGGAATAAATGATAGGAAGTATTGTTCTTACCGCAGCTCTTGTCTTCAGTATTATAGCAATGGTTATGTATTACTTAACTTTCCGCGGCTATAAGAACACGCTTAGTTATGCAAGATTGTCATATCATGCTATGGCGATTTTTGTTATTGCCGGTTCCGTTCTTTTGTGGCATGCACTTTTAACTCATCAATACCAGTATAACTATGTTTACAGTTATAGCAATGGTTCATTGAGTACTGGTCTTCTGTTCTCATCTTTCTGGGGCGGACAGGAAGGAAGCTTTTTGCTATGGCTGCTGCTCACTGCAATAATCGGAATTATACTTCAATCGTACTCTTCAAAACGCGGTGATCTTGAACCACGAGTTATGACAATTTTTGCACTTGCAACTTCATTCTTGCTTGTTATGGTTTCACCGTGGTTCAAAAATCCTTTTGAATATATCTGGGCTGTACCCGTTTTTATTAATATTAAAGATATCAATCCACAATATCTCAATATGCCCTTCCTGCAAAATTTTCTTTTTACCGACGGGCAGGCAGGACAAAGTTTTGTTCAGATGAGCAAAGATCTTTATGCTACCCTTAGTACTTCCGGTATAGCTGTTAATAATTTTATTATTGACGGAAAAGGACTTAATCCACAACTTCTGAATTGGTGGATGCAAATACACCCGCCTGTTTTGTTTATGGGATTTGCTATGGCAACCGTTCCTTTTTCTTTTGCTATGGCTGCAATGATGAAGAATGAATATAAGGATTGGATTCGTCAGGCGTTTCCCTGGATGCTTGCAGGAGCCGGAATTTTGGGATTAGGAATAATGATGGGCGGCTATTGGGCTTATGAAATGCTTGGTTGGGGTGGTTACTGGGCATGGGATCCTGTTGAAAATTCAAGCTTAATTCCTTGGATAGTAGGTGTTGCATCAATTCATACTTTACTTGTGCAGCGAAAGAGTCAGCAGAACGGTGATTCTGTAGGAAGATATGCAAAGACTAATCTTATTCTGAGTATTCTTACTTATGTTTTTGTTCTTTACAGTACATTCCTGACGAGAAGCGGTATTCTCGGCGATTCTTCCGTTCATTCATTTGTTGATCCCGGAATGTTGATTTATTTATTCCTTCTAATATTCATAGGTTCATTCATTTTGCTTGGATTCGGTTCTATAGCATACAGATGGAAAGATCTGAATGTGCAAATTCCGCAAGATGAAAATATTCTTTCGAGAGAACTTTCTTTATTTACCGCCGCAGTTGTACTTGGTGCTTCCGCATTAATTATTCTTGTTGGAACTTCTGCACCAATATTCGGACGGTCCGTAGATACTTTCTTTTACAATGAAATGCATTTGCCGATTGCAATTATTATCGGGTTCTTAAATGGGTTAAGTCTTTTAATCAAATGGAAGAAAACCTCTACGCAGGAATTAATTAAAAGTTCTATATTCTCAGCCTCAGCAAGTATTATCCTAACAATTGTAATTGTGATTTTCAGCGGAATAACTGATATAATGATGATAGTACTTACGCTGTCAAGTGTATTCGCTCTTATTGTAAATGGCGAAATTGCTGTAAAGATTGTAAAGAAGAATATGAAAATGCTTGGCGCTTATATTGCACATATTGGAATAGCGGTGTTTTTACTAGGCGTTATAGGCTCAGCGGCATACAGTGAAGAAGTTGATCTTGATCTTATAAAAAACAAACCGGCACAAGCGTTTGGTTATGAAATGACCTTTACCGGTTATCAACCGATTGAAAATAATACTAAGTACGCTTTTAATATAGAACTTAAAAAAGGAGAAAAGTCATACAGCGTTACTCCAATAATGTATATTGCTGAATTCAATAACAGTTTGGTGAGAGAACCGGCAATCCTTAGTACGTTTGCTCGCGACCTTTATTTTGCTCCTATGGGATATGAAGAAGGAAAACAAAACCAGGAAGGTTCTGTTGTAAGTTTGCAGCGCGGTGCGTCCACACAGTATGGAAACATTAAAATTACTTTTAATGATTTTGATTTTCCCGCAGAGGTAAGAGATGCAATGATGAGTGGGGCAGCGTTTGAAATAGGTGTAAAACTTACAGTAGAAGCAGATGGAAAAACTCAGCAAGCTAGAGTCGCTATGCAGAGTCAGGGTGGTGAAAAACTTCTCACAGCGACAGAACTTCCTGATATGAACTTAAAAATTCAACTTAATAATCTTGATGCTTCAGGCAAAGTTGATCTGATGCTCTCTAATTTGAATGGAGTTACCGATGATAACCAAACTGCTCAGATAAATGAAGAAGTACTCACAGTATCTGCAAGCATTAAACCATACATCAGTTTAGTTTGGATTGGTGTGGTTTTTATGGTTCTTGGTTTCTTTGTTTCCGCCGTAAGACGATTGAAAGAATCTTTGATATAGGTGATA
>JALHTS010000444.1 GCA_022865965.1 Ignavibacteriaceae bacterium | reverse complement strand
AGGTTTTTCCTGGCCCTCCAGCGTTCGAGATGGCTCAATTAATTCAGCAAATACGGATAAAGATTGTATCATCAGGAAAGCGAATGCAAACACGAATAAGATCATTAAATTAAGCTTTATTTTCATTTTTTGTCTCCCTGAATAGGTATTTATCCTAATTGTATCCCCTATTCGCGTCAATTCAAGAACTTTTTGAGATATTTACATCTTTTTGATCCCTGCGCCGGTAGAATACAATAATCAATAGCCAATCGAAAATCGTCAATCGCTCCTGCTCTGCGTCACTTTGGCATAGTTATGCAATTTCTGCACGAACGTGCCACTACTTTTCCGGCGGGTGCAGGGAAACCTGCATTCCTACCGTGACCAAAGCATGCCCCTCTTGACAATAACAGGAAACTTGCGGTAAAGTTGACAACAATGGAAATATGAAACAACGTCCCCCAGCCTCTTAAGATAACAGGAGAATCGCAATGGAAAAAATTCAAAACACTGAGGTGACCCTACGAATACCGCCTTCTATTGCTGCTGACATCGGAAGTAACGAAATCATAGAATTGCTACTTGATAAGGCACTTGGGAAAAAAGATTTATACAAAAGTAAAATCAAGATGTTTGAGTCAAAGTACGGGACTAATTATGCTTCCTTCAAGAAAAAAATAGAGAAAGGGGATGAAAGCTTTCAGGAATGGGATGATTTGCTACTATGGGAGGGTTTTTTGTTAGCGTACAGGGAATGGAATAGAAAATATAAGGATCTCAAGCTTTGTATGAAATAATTTCTGCTCTCAGACAATCAGCCATTGTTCTTGATGTTGAAGTCCTTGAACTTATTGACGAGGATTCTGTATAAACATGAAAATGATCAGGTTTTTCCTTCACATAGAGTGACAATTGTCGATGTTCTGGATCAGATAGAGAAGAAGATCGTGGTAATAAAGGGCTTACCGTAAAGTCAAGAGGAGTGGAAATATGGAACAACGACACCAAGTTAACATTAGCATGAAGGGATAAAACTCAAAAAAATAGATAGAAACGCAAATAACCCTTGCCCGCTTTTGGTGGGTTAAATTGCTTTTTTAGAGTTGTCCAGGATCTCTAAGTCTTCTTAACTCAAGCTGCAAATTCCTCTTGATACGGATTCTCGCTTTTACTCCCAAAAAATTTCAATAAAATCAACTAAGTTGTTACGTTATTTAATTATTTAAGGACGTCCCCATTTTCACATTTTCTCATTCTTTGGTATGTTTTGTGCGTATATAATCTAGCGAAGCTAAGGCCTCAAACCGACCGGTTTATTGTGGTAGAATACCTATATAGCTCGTATTGTAGAGATGTCCCGACGTGTCGGGACTGGATGCTCAATGCTGGTCGAAGCCCCCGAATTTAGCGGGGATAAAGAAAAAATATTCCTTATTCTATCCAATATCCAGAGACCAGCATCCAGTATCTTTACATTATTTGCACCACAAAATTATTTGCCTGTCCCCTTTTCTTTTAATGTACGTCCCGTACTTTCCCGTTTTTTTACTTGACAGGAGAATATAGGATTGTCTCTTATGTTGTTCACAGGATTGACAATTGGATTTTTTCAGTGTAAACTTTTATCCTAAATCTGATTGGAATTTGCTTGGAGGTAACAACCTATGCAAGAAGAATATGCCGGAAGGTTATTGGAAGATGGGCACCTTTACATTCCGAAGGAGATCATTAATAAACTGAAGATAGATAAAGGAAGCAGATTGCGTGTAACAATTAAGTTGGAAGGAAAGGCACAAAAAGAAAAAATTCTATCATATGCTGGCCTACTTTCTGAACTGACAGAAGAAGAAGAGAAGCGCTTTGATGAATCCATTAAAAGGAGAAATTTCTTTAGTGAGAGAAACGTAGAGATATGAAAAGATGCACACTGGATACGAATATCATCAGTGCCTTCCTGAAGAAAGATTTGAGGGTAGTGAGTAGAGTTTCGGATTATCTAGAATTTTTTGATCGGCTTACGATCAATATTATCTCTTATTACGAAATCCTAAGAGGGCTGAAAGACCTTGGAAATGAGGAAAAACTAAGGAAGTTCGAGGAATTCGTTCAGGAAAACGAATTCATATCGATTGGTAAAGACACGGTCATAAAGGCTGCGGAAATCTATGCGTATTTAAAGAAACAGGGAAATTTAATCGAGGATGCCGATATTTTGATGGCCTCTATTGCCATTGTTGAAAATTTGGTTCTCGTAACTAACAATATTAAGCACTTCGAAAGAATAGAGAGTTTAGCAACAGAAAATTGGCTGGAAGATTGAGATATCAAGTGCAATCAACAATTCTGTGATCCGCGAACTATCACCAATATCATATTCAATACAGGCAACAGCATCTTCGCCCCCAAATTAACATGTACACTCTGCCATTTGCTACATAGATAATCGTCAATAATCAATCGACAATCGAAAATCATTATGCGTCCCCCATTTCCCATAGGCTTTACGCATAACGCTTCGAATATCTACGCCAAAGTGACGCAGGGCGCAATTTTGGCGCACAAAGGCAGGGGCAGTTTGTCGGCTTTCCTGAGGACTTGTTCCATAAGGAATTTTAATCACTAAACAAATTCCTCTGGACGAAAAGGAGATTATTTGGCATATTTTGTGTTATTCAAAAGGGGAAATCGATATAAATCAATCGAACCAATAAATTGTGCACGTTCTGCACCAACGTCT
>JALHTS010000443.1 GCA_022865965.1 Ignavibacteriaceae bacterium | reverse complement strand
GCAAAAAAATATAATCTCTTGTATCATCTTGATGGCGCAAGAATTTGGAATGCTTCTGTGGCGACAGGAATTCCTGTAAAAGAATATGCGTCACATTTTGATTCGATCTCTTGTTGTCTTTCAAAAGCACTCGGTGCACCGGTTGGATCAATTATTGCCGGAACAAAAGATTTTATTAAAGAAGCATTTCGTGTTCGTAAGGCGTGGGGCGGAGGAATGCGACAAGTTGGAATTCTTGCCGCAGCTGGCTTGTATGCACTTCAGAATAATATTGAGAGATTAAAAGAGGATCACGAGAAAGCTAAATTTCTTGCGGATAGAATTAATGCTAATCCAAATCTTGAAATTGATATGAATGCAGTTCAAACAAATATTTTATTATTTAATCCCAAAACAATTTCTGTTGAAGAAGGAATAAAAAGATGCAAAGACAAAGGATTGTTAATGTCGGTCGGTAAAATAGATTTGATTCGTGCAATAACGCATCTGGATGTTTCATTTGATGAAGTGAAAAAAGCAGCAAATATAATTGATGAAGTGTTTGTTTGACTTTTTCGAAAAAATATAATTTATAATCGTGTGTTTAATTTAAACGGTAAAGCTGTTCATGGAAGACATAAATAAATTCAAACATAAAACAAAAATAAAAGTCAGATTCTCTGATTTAGATGCAATGCAGCATGTAAACAACGCTACATATCTCACATATCTTGAAGAAGCTCGCATCGATTATTTTAATAATCTATTCAATCGTAGAAAAGAAAGTCTTGATTTTGAGGCTGTGATTGGCAGGATTGAAATAAATTATATATACCCAATTGTTCTGGGAGATGAGATTGAGGTTTTTACTCGCGTTTCTAAATTTGGGAATAAAAGTGTTGATGTAGAACATATCATAGCGATTTGTAAAAATAGTAAGTTCATTAAAGCAGCTACAGCGGTTACAAAAATAGTTTATTATAATTACAAAACTCAAACAACTATGATTATTCCTGACGCAGAAAAAAAAGTAATTGCGAAGTTTGAGGAATTAACTATTTAATATTGATTTTACCTTCTTAAAGTTTTTTGATTGCATTTTCTATGTCTGAGGACTTCTGAATTCTTTTTAAAGTAGTAGGCTCAGAAACTCTTTCTTCACAAGCAGAAAGAGTGCACATTTCACAAGTGTTATTTACAATTCTACAAGTAATGTTCGGATCATTCCAAAAGTTAATTTTATTCTTAAGTTGATCATCTAGATAAAAACCAAGTGTTACGCTTGTAAACGTATTTTTATCTAAAATATTTTGTTGAGCTACGGAGAAAGATAAATATTCATCATCAGTCTCATGAAATTTAGAATGAATAATTCCAATTTTCATTTTTCCATTACTATCAATTCTATTTAATTCTTCTTTTATATTTCTTAATACTTCAATTGAGATCCATCGGCGACAATAATGCTCACTGGTTTGATATCCGGTTGGATTGTGATTAATATTTAAACGAACTTCTTTTGTTAAATCATAACCATCTGTTCCTACCCGAGTGTTAAATCGAAGGAAAAAGTATTTTTTAAGACCCCACTCTTTGCCTGCAAGATTACCCAGTCTTTGCAAAAACATTTCGGGAGTTGCGTCATATTTTTTTATAATATCAATTAATAAATTTTCATGCCATGTTTTTTGAGTGAAAAAATTATCAATATCTTTTATAAAAATTTCTCTATTTATCGATAAAGCAGTTGAAAAATATGCTGAGATATAATTGTTAAGAAGATGGTCAAATGTTTTTAACTTTAAACTCGAATGTACATTGCTTCTATTATTTATATTTAAGTAATTGTATGCAATTTCTTTTCCGGCAATGAATAATCTTTGAGCATTTGAAAGACGAGGATTTAAAAATAATTCGGGTTCCTTTCCGGGCTTTAGCACTCCACGAAGATCTTTCAGTTCATCAAAATTATTGAACCTAACTTCATCTATTTTGTAATTATATTTTATCTCAAGAATTTCAAAAAGTGATTGATAATTTATTGGCGGAGTAACATCAATACTAAATCCCTCAACAAATTTATCAACTAACTGTTCAATGTCTTCAAAATAATTATCGTTAATTTCTTTGTAATTTCTTAAAGCTGTTCGACTAAAATTGTTTTGACTCAATTCTGTACTACGTGCTAAATCAATAACAGTGGCAACTAGTGCAGTTAATTGATAGGAAGCATCAGACATAAGCGAGATAAATTTATTTATATTAATTCCATAGTGATCGAGCGGAAGCATTTCAAGAATATTTGAATCTATCAACTCGGCGATCGGGGTTAAGTTTTTGGACAGCTTTAGCGAGACCAAGTCATCATATCTGCCATCTAAAGCTTGAGCAAGTTGAGCAATCTTTTCTGCCTTTGGATATTTTTTACCTTTCTCAATTTCATTCAGATAAGAAACCGAAAGAGAACTTTTTTCAGCAAGCTCACTTAATGATAATTTCTTTTCCTGGCGAAGCTGCTTAAGTTTTAATCCGAAAATCAGCTTTATGTACTTTTTTTTGCTTTCCAAATTTGTCCTTTTGTTATTCGAAATATATAAAATATTCAGCAAATTTTCATTATTAGCGAAAATTCGCTTGCATTACAAAATAAGTCAACTTATATTAAAAATAAAAAATAATTCTCTTTAGCTAATCAAATAACCAAAGATGAGGAGCAAATGAAAGAACTAAAAAGACTTTTCGATTTAATCCCCTTCCAACTTGAAAATTATCCACGAAAAGATTGTATCTCTGATAAAAAAGATGGTCAATGGATTAGCTTTAGTACTGAAGAGGTTCAGTCCATAATTGATAATTTTAGTTTAGGATTATTGAAACTAGGGGTTAATCCTGGAGATAAGTTAGCTATAATTTCTCCAAATAGAACCGAATGGAATTTTGTGGATCTTGGAATTTTG
>JALHTS010000442.1 GCA_022865965.1 Ignavibacteriaceae bacterium | reverse complement strand
TGAATACTTCTGGTACGGATTTATGAATACTGCTCCTCAAGTAGAAGTTCTTAAATGGTTTGAAATACCTGTGGGAGTTGAAAAAGAAAATGATTTAATACCAGAAGCATATAATCTTTCACAAAATTTCCCTAACCCGTTTAACCCGAGCACGGTGATCAGTTATCAGTTACCGGTAAGCGGATTGGTTAGCTTAAAGGTATATGATATTCTTGGAAGTGAAGTTGCAACTCTTGTTAATGAATACAGATCAGCCGGAAAATATAATGTTGAGTTTCATAGTCATTCCGGCAACGTCCGGAATCTAGCATCCGGTATCTATTTCTACAGTTTACAAGCTGGATCTTTTTTAGAAACTAAGAAAATGTTATTAATTAAATAAAAGGATTAATTATAATGAAATCATTTTCTATGCTCTATTTTGTATTTATTCTCACATCTTATTCAACTTTCGTTGAAGCTCAATGGGAAAAACAAACCAGCGGTTTACCAAGTGATTGGGGATTAGGATGGGCAATTGATGCATCAGATAGCAGCAATGCTGTTATCTCAACTAGTCAGGGCTTATTTAGAACAACTGATGGCGGTAATTTATGGTTAGAAATTGAATTACCTGACACACTCACCGAAACAGGAATCGATGTTTCAATAACTGACGACTCGCACTTTTGGATTGCAACCGATCTTGGAAAAATAATAGCCACTACAGATGCAGGACAAAGTTGGATTGTTCAATTTGACGACATGTCTATGACACCTTTTATGAACTATATCGAAATGTTTAATGACTCAAGTGGTCTTGCTATGGGTGATAATCCATCTGAATCAGGACCAGCTCTCTTCTTAAGAACAACTGATGGAGGAATTAATTGGGAATCTGTTAATGATTCGGCGTTTGGCGGGTATTCAGGCGATACATGGCGACGTGTCGATTTTGCCACTCCAAGGCACGGGTATTTTTATGAATCAGGTATAAATCCGCAAAAATTATTTAAGACCACAGACGGATGCGAAAACTGGTTTGAAACCAATTATTCCGGGTATGCCGCTGTATTAAAATGTTTTAATAGACATATTGTGCTGGTCTCAGATGGATACTCTAAAATAAGCAGAACAACTGATGGAGGAGATACCTGGGAAGAATCTCTTTTAACAGGTGGTTGGGGAAATGACTTGGAGTACATTCCGGGAATTGCAGCCAAAGTTTTTTTTACTGACTACGATAAACTTTATTTCAGCAGCGATACAGGAAAAATCTGGATTGAAATTTTTGTTGACATAACTGAATTGAATGGAAGAGATATAGAATTCACTGATGAAAATCATGGATGGATTTTAGGGGACGATGGCAACTTATACAAAACAAGTACTGGCGGTGTATTAACTGATGTTGATGATGAAGAATTTAACTTGCCCGATAAATTTTCATTATCACAAAACTACCCTAACCCGTTTAACCCGAGCACGGTGATCGGTTATCAGTTACCGGTAAGCGGATTTGTCAGCTTAAAAGTATATGATATTCTTGGAAATGAAGTTGCAACTCTTGTGGATGAATATAGACTGGCAGGAAAACATGAAGTTGAGTTTCATTTTCATTCCGGTTTACCTTTAGGCAACGTCCGGAATCTTTCAAGCGGTGTTTATTTCTATAGATTGCAAGCAGATAATTATGTTGATACAAAGAAGATGTTATTAATTAAATAACGACAAATGTCGTAATAGTAAGTAATATAATAAATTATGAGGTGAGTTATGAAAAAATCATTACCCTCATTGTTGTTATTTCTGTTCACATTCTTTACAAATGCACAAGACTTTCAATATTTGGGTCTGTCCAATAAACATATTACTTCATTAAAAATTGGCACCGGAATTATTGCTGTTGGGACCAACTATAATGGAGCTTACTGGCAGCAATTAAATGGTATTTCAGATTCGGGGTGGAATAAAATAAATATTGATTCGGTAAACATCTCTGCAGTTTATCCTCATAAAAGTGGGCCGATTGGCTGGGCAATCGGTATTGGTGCAAAACCTGATTTAAATAATTCTGAATTCATATTTTGTAGTTTTACCGGTCAAACTCCAACACCAATGAGTTATGGTATTGATACTTATCATACAACATTAATACAACGCATTGATGGTTTT
>JALHTS010000441.1 GCA_022865965.1 Ignavibacteriaceae bacterium | reverse complement strand
TGTTGAAAGGAGAAAGTGGAATTGAAACTGTTATTTATAAAGACATGCCATATTTTATCAATACAGCATGTCTTTAAACTATAAATCTAAATCAGAATTGCCTTATAACCATAACAATGTAATCCTGATTTCCCTTCATCCTGAATTTTCCGGAATACCATTTTTACTTTTAAACCAATTTTTAACTCATCGAAATTAACTTCAGCAATCTGCGTTGTTATTTTCACACCATCATTTAGCTCAACAATGCCAACCGCAAAGGGAGATTGTTGTGAGAATTTATCAGAACCAGTTCTTACAACAGTGTAAGTTAATAATTTACCTTCGCTGCTTAGATTAGTTTTTGTAAACTCTTTTGATTTACATTCTGGACAAACCAAACGTGGAGGAAAATAAGTAGCCCCGCATCCTTTACATTTTCCGGCTTCAAGACGGTATCTCTGCGGAATTTCCCGAAAATATTTTGGACTAATCATAACGCCTCCAGAATATTAATTACACAACTTGCGCCGGAGCCGCCCATATTTTGGGCTAACCCGATCTTTGCATTTTTTACTTGTCTTTTTCCTGCCTGCCCGGTTAGCTGCTCATAAACTTCGATAATCTGAGCAATACCGGTTGCACCAACAGGATGTCCTTTAGATTTCAATCCACCGCTTGTGTTGATAGGAATTTTACCGCCTAATGACGTAAATCCCTTTTCAACAGCAGGACCACCTTTCCCTTTTTCAAAGAAACCTAAATCTTCAGATACCACTATTTCTGCAATTGTAAAACAATCGTGAACTTCAGCAAAATTAATATCTTTAGGAGTAATCCCGGCACTCTTATATGCTTTTGCTGCAGCAACAGAAACCGCGGCTAATGATGTTAAACTTTTCCTGCTGTGCAATGCAATAGTATCTGATGCTTGTGCTGTTGCTTTAATTCTAATCGGCGTACCTTTAAACTTCTTAGCAATATCCATAGAACAAAGAATTACTGCTGCTCCGCCATCACTCACAGGAGAACAATCAAGTAGTCTTAACGGATCTGCTACTAAAGTAGAATTAAGAACCTGATCTAAAGTAATCTCTCCACGAAATTGTGCGTTTGGATTGTTGGCACCATTTTTATGATTTTTAACTGCAACAGCCGCAATCTGTTCACGTTTAGTTTTATATTGATGCATGTGTGCATTTGCAATCATAGCGTACAACCCAGGAAATGTAACTCCTTGGTAAACTTCATACTCCTGATCGGCAGCGGTAGCTAGAGCATCTGTTACATCGGCTCCATCTGTCATCTTTTCAACACCACCGGCGAGAACAATATCACTATTACCTGAAGCAACTTCAAAATATGCAGAACGAAAAGCAACTCCGCCGGAAGCGCAAGCTGATTCCACTCTCGTTGCAGGAATAGGATTCATTCCTAAATAATCCGCCATTACAGCTCCAAGGTGCTCCTGTCCAACAAATAAGCCGCTGGACATTGATCCAACATACATGGAGTCGATACGATCAACACCTGCATTCTGTATAGACTTTAATGCTGCTTCAACAAAAATATCTCTCATAGATTTACCCCATAATTCACCAAACTTTGTCATTCCCACCCCGATAACTGCTACTTCTCTCATTATTTTTTCCTCCTAATCGTTCAGAATAATTTTACCGCGGAATTTTGCATATTCACCGTAATCAAGATAAATCTTTCCTTTGTCAAGCATATCTCTAAGTTTAACAGCTTTATTCTGCACTTTTAATATTTTATCTGTTACTTTAAATATGAATCC
>JALHTS010000440.1 GCA_022865965.1 Ignavibacteriaceae bacterium | reverse complement strand
CTTTATTCTCAGGCTTCTTTTGATCCGTTAACAGGATTTTTAGATTTTTATGCAAACTTGATAATTGGTTTTGATACAGAAACATTTGAACAATTGGGAGGAAATCCATTTTTCAGAAAAGCTTTTGATATAGTTAATCTTGGTAACTCAAGTTCTTATTCAAAAGGATGGGAAAGAAATAATGCTTCTTATAGCAGATGGGGAATATGTGAAGATCTTTTGAGCGATAAATACCGAGCATTCAGAGAATCATTTTTTGTTTACCATTATGGGCTTGATGAATTACAATATGATAGAATATCTGCTCAAAATAAAATAGTCGGTCTGATTAATAATCTTGATGAAACGAAAAAGCGGACAGAAATTAACAGTGTTTTAATAAGATCCTTCTTTGATGCGAAGTATGGGGAGATTATGGATCTACTTAATGATTATACTGAAACAGCAGAAATTGTTATTAAGTTAAGAAGGATAGATCCCGCACATTCTGCAAGGTATAACGACTTATTGAAATAAATATTTTTTAGCTAAAAATCATATTTCCAAATGCGGTAAGTTTTATATTTATCACCGCCCATAACATTAGCTCCTCTGTTCATCATATCATTATCTTCAAGAATCCAGCTTGCTTCACCTAGAATAATTCCAAGTTTTTGAGCTCGCTGTAATATTTCCCAATAGAAAACAGAATCCAAACCTTTCTTCTGAAATTCAGGAATAATTCCTAATGTTATAATTCTTGCCCATTTAATTTTTTTCTTTTGAGTAAAAAGCTTAATGAAATTAAACGGTAATAATCTGCCATTCATATTTTTGAAAATTTCATTATAATCAAGCACAACAAGTGCAAAACCAACTAGCTTTCCTTCTATCTCACCGAACAAAACGAGAGATGGTTCTGCTAAAGGTTTCAAGTCTTTAGCCATTGCATCAATTTGCTCATCATTCATCGGGATAAAACCCCAATTTGGTGCCCAGGCTTTGTTATATACGTATTTTACTTTTTCCAATTCTGCTTTAAAGTTCTTCATATCAAGCTGTGAGATATTCAATTTATATCTTTCCCTGGCAAGTTGCTGAACACGTTTTAATTTTGCAGAGGACGTTACTTTATGATTTTCAAGTTTATATGCGTAAAGATCTTTAGCTTTTGTCATACCATAATTTTCAGAAAGATCGATATAATATTTTGGATTATAAGTCATCATAAGTCGTGGTGAGTCATCAAAACCCTCGTACAGCATTCCCCATTCATCATTACTTGAAGGATTTGCCGGACCTAACATTCCTTTTAATCCTTTATCTTGCAGCCAGTTCTTTGCTTCATCAAAAAGTGCATTAGCAACTTTTTGATCATTTATGCATTCAAAGAATCCGAAGAAGCCATTATTATCTTTATGATGCTCAAGATGGACATCGTTTTTTATTGCAGCAATACATCCGACTAACTTTCCATCACGTTCTGCTAAAAAATATTCTGCTTCAGCTTGTTTGAAGAAAGGATTTTTTGTCTTGCTTAATATTTTTTTTCTTTCCATTATTAGAGGCGGAACCCAATAAGGATCATTCTTATAAATTTCCCACTGGAATTTTATAAACCTCATAAGGTCTGATTTATTTTTTACGGTAGTGATTTTAATCTCACTCATATTTTCCTCTTCTTTTAAAAAAAAACATACTCCGTTTTAAGAGTATGCTAAATTATAAAATAAGAAATTTCAGGAAACTAGATTATTCCTATTGCTTTTCCTGCTTTTTCAAACACATTAATTATTTCATCAAGATGTTCTTTTTCGTGAGTAGCCATATAGCTTGTTCTCATCATTTGTCTTCCCTGAGGAACACCGGGAGAAATAAATACATTAACAAAAACGCCATGATCGTATAAATATTTCCACATCATAAAAGAACGCTCGTCATCACCAATTATTACAGGCACAATTGCAGTTCTTCCCTGAATTATATTAAACCCTTTTTCGGTAAGATTTTTTCTCATATAATTTGCATTGTCAACCAGCTTATTCACTCTTTCCGGCTCGGCTTCAAGAATTTCCAAAGCTGCCAGTGCTGATGCTACTGAAGCAGGTGTCGGTGAAGCGCTAAATATCAATGCAGAAGAAAAATGTTTAAGATAGTTTATAACTCTTTCAGAACCGGCAACGAATCCACCAAGTGAAGCAAATGTTTTTGAGAAAGTTCCCATTGTAAGATCAATTTCCTTCTCAAGATCAAACTCACTGGCTGTACCTCTACCGCCTTTACCGATAACACCAACAGCATGAGCATCATCGACCATTACACTTGCGCCATATTTCTTTGCAATTTCATACAATCTTGGCAGATTAACTATTTCGCCGCCAGTACTAAAAACGCCATCTGTTACAATTAATTTCCCAGCACTATCAGGAATCTTAGATATTTGCCTCTCAAGGTCATCCATATCATTATGTTTATATCTAACCAATTCACCCATCAAACCTTTTGTCATCATTGTTCCAGCAACAATACAAGCATGATTATCTTTATCAGAAATTACATAGTCACCTCTCTGAACTAAGGTAGGGATTATACCCTGAGCACTCAGGTAGCCTGTACTAAACAATAGAACTGCTTCGGAATTAAAAAATTTGGCAAGTCTTTCTTCTAATTCGATATGCAAGTCGAGTGTGCCTGTTAAGTAACGTG
>JALHTS010000439.1 GCA_022865965.1 Ignavibacteriaceae bacterium | reverse complement strand
ACATAGAGGCGGCAAAAAAACTTGGCTGGGGTGGAATTCAGTTTAAAGGATATGATGACCTGGTATTAAATTTCAAACAAAGAGGAGTTCTCAATTAATTATGAGTGTTATTAACGATAAAAATGAAAACCGCTTCGTTCTAAATGTTGATGGTAACGAAGTCTATGTGCTCTATGCAGAAAGTAAAAACTTTTTAGAGCTGTATTCTACTTTTACCCCACCGACTCATCGCGGAAAAGGTTTTGCCGAAAAAGTCGTACGGTCAGCATTTGATTATGCGATAAAGAAAAATCTTTCAGTCATTCCAACATGCTGGTATGTTAAAAAATTTGTTGATAATAATTCTGAATATCAAAAAATTATAAAACAATAATTTCAAAAATTACGCAAGTGTAAAGAAATGTAATTTGTAGCTTATCTTATTGATAACAAAAGGAGAAAAAAGTGAAAACTCTAATTTCCATAACTGCTGTTTTAATCCTGCTTCCATTATTTGTATCTACCGCACAGATAAAATATCCTGAAACAAAAAAAGTTGATGTGATTGATGATTATCATGGGATAAAAATTGCCGATCCATACCGCTGGCTTGAAGATGATCATTCAGAAGAAACCAAAGCATGGGTAACAGAACAAAATAAAGTTACTTTTGGTTATCTGGAAAGTATTCCTTTCCGCGATGCATTGAAGAAAAGATATACGAATCTATTTAACTATCCTAAATATGGTGCGCCTTTCAGAGCTGGAGAAAAATACTATTTCTTCAAGAATGACGGACTGCAAAATCAACGCGTTATGTATGTTAAAGATGAACTCGATGGTGAAGCAATAATGTTTTTTGATCCGAACAAGCTTTCTGAAGATGGGACAAAATCTCTTTCATATCCTTCATTTTCAGAAGACGGTAAATGGTTCGCTTATGGAATTTCTACAGGTGGATCGGATTGGGATGAGTTCTTTGTAATGAATGCTTTGTCTGGCGAAAAGTTAAGCGATCATTTAATGTGGATTAAATTTTCCGGAATGGCATGGAAGGAAGAAGGTTTTTATTACAGCCGTTATCCTCAGCCCGAAGGATCAGAACTCTCAACAAAAAATCAGTTCAGTAAAGTTTATTATCATAAAGTAGGTGATAACCAATCCAAAGATATTATCGTTTATGAGGACGCCTCAATGCCGGACCGCATTTGTTACGCTGGGACAACAGAAGATGAAAGATTTCTGATAATTTCTTTTTCCGAAGGAACAAATAATAACGGCTGGTTGGCAAAAGATTTCTCTGATCCGAATTCAGATTTTATCTCAATCGTCGATGATCTAAACAACAATTACTACGTGATAGATAATATCGGTGAAAAGCTTTTAGTGCTAACAGATTATAATGCCCCGAAGTACAGACTAATTTTAGTTGACCCGAAAAATCCTGCAAGAGAAAACTGGAAAGAGGTAATACCTGAAAAAGAAAACGTTCTTCAGTCCATTCAGATAGTCGGAGAAAAACTGATTGCTACCTATATGCAGGATGCAAGTCATCATGTTTACCTTTTTGATTTGGATGGCAATCCTGAGGGTGAAATTGAACTTCCGTCATTAGGAACTGTTGGCTTCCGTGGTAAGAGAAAAGACAATATTGCATTCTATTCATTTACTTCATTTACATATCCGAACACAATATATAAGTTTAATGTTAACACTAAAAAATCCGAATTATATCAACAGCCAAACATAGATTTCGAATTTGACAGCTACGTGACAAGCCAGGTTTTTTACAAGAGCAAAGATGGAACCAAAGTTCCTATGTTCATTGTTCACAAAAAAGGATTAGAGTTAAACGGAAACAATCCGACTTACTTGTATGCTTATGGCGGATTTAATGCAAGTATGCTTCCTTATTTCAGTACGTCATTATTGATGTGGCTTGAGAACGGTGGTGTGTTTGCAATGCCCAATATTCGCGGCGGCGGTGAGTACGGTGAAGAATGGCACAAGGCAGGTATGCTTGATAAAAAACAAACTGTGTTTGATGATTTTATTGCAGCAGCAGAATACTTAATTAAGGGAGGCTATACTTCTTCCGAAAAACTTGCTTGTTCAGGTGCCTCGAACGGTGGACTATTAATTGGTGCTGTGATAAATCAGAGACCGGAATTATTTAAGGTCGCTCTTCCCGCAGTTGGGGTTATGGATATGCTTCGCTATCACAAATTTACAATTGGATACTACTGGGCTGTTGAATACGGTTCAAGCGATTATGCTGATCAGTTTGAATACCTATATGAATACTCACCCATTCATAACATTAAGGAAGGATTAAATTATCCTGCTACGTTGGTTACAACTGCCGATCATGATGACAGAGTTGTTCCGGCACACTCTTTTAAATATATTGCAACACTTCAGTAAAAGTATAGCGGTGAAAATCCTGTTCTGATAAGAATTGAAACAAAAGCAGGACACGGCGCAGGTAAACCAACCACTAAAATAATTGAAGAAGTCGCAGATGTATTGTCATTTGTATTTTATAATGTGGGAGTTAAGCCAAAGTATTAAGCATGAGGTTTGTGGAGTCCACCTTTAAGGTGGCCTCCACTTTTATGTCAAATCTTTTCTTTAACTACCGATTTTTCTTTTGATGTAATGTAATAGAAAGCAGGAATTACTATAAGAGTAAGAATCGTTGAGATTGCCAATCCACCAATTGCAACAACACCAAGTGGAACTCTCATTTCTGCACCGGCATCACCAATTCCAAGCGCCAATGGAAGCATACCAAGAATTATCGCAGTTGTTGACATAATAATTGGTTT
>JALHTS010000438.1 GCA_022865965.1 Ignavibacteriaceae bacterium | reverse complement strand
TTGTATGACCAAGCCTGTATTTTTTTAATCCTTTTCTTACAATGTTTGCAACAGGAGATTTTTCCTGCATACAATGACTGATTGCACCGGAAATATCTTTCTTCTTGATCATTCCTCTTATTCTAACCATAAAAGCAGGAACGTTAATTTTGGTTTTTCTTAAAACTGTGTAACGATCAATTACAACTGCCAGACCAATTATTGAACAAATCAAAATCGGCCACATCAACCACCCGCCTTTTAGAAATATATCGAATAGATTCATATTTTACCTTTATGTGATATACTGATAATTATTTAAACTGAACGGCTAACTTTTTAGCTTCTTTTAAATCTTTAAAATTGCCAACTTTGACCCGGTGCCAGATAGTGCCGTCAACTTCGGCACGTTCTACGAATGCACTATAACCTTTGTTCCGGAATCTTCCAGCCTCATTTTCTGCTACTGAATTACTTCTGAAGGCAGCAACCTGAACAATATAAACATTTCCATACTGGAACAAATTTACACCAATTCTTTTTACAGTTCCAGTAGGCGGTTGATTATTGACCTCCGGTTTTATCTCTTTTGGAGTTTCTTTAGGTTTTTCTTCTTTAACAATTTTAACCGGTTCTTCAGTTATTTTAGTAATTACTTTTTCTTCCTTTTTAATATTAAAGATACTTAATTCATCCTTACCAATTTCTGTTCTCTTTGGATACGGATAAGATACGGGAAAATCAAAATCTCTTTCTATAATATTCATTCTTTCAGTATTAAATTGAATTTTAGTTTCCTGAACCGGTTGTTTACTGATACCTTTAATATTATTCAAGTAATAATAAATTCCGTATGCTATGATTCCAATAGAGACAATTAACATAATGTATGGCATAACAGATGAACTTGCTTTTCTGTGTCTTTGTCTGAATCTCTCTTTTTCTTCTTCAAGTAAAATAATATCTCTTTTTGTTTTATATAACGAAGCTTTTTCAGTTTTGCTAACTCTTTCTTTTTCACGTTCTTCACGAATTGTTCTTGCTTTGGGCTCAATCCCAATAAACTCACTTGCCTTTTTATCAAATATCAGTTTAACCGGTTCTTCTTTTAAAGGTGCTTGCTTCTTTTCTTCTAAAATGTTGAATGGAATTGTTATTACTGTTTCGTCAATTGTTTCATCAATAATTTTATCTAATGTTTTTACTCTTTCAAATTTTTCCTTTGGTTCTTTTTTCTTCTCTGCTTCTTTTTCAGCTAATTTTTCTTTTGATTCAGCTTTATCATAATCAATTTTAATTTTTGCGGTATCATCAACTTTAATTTGATCATCAGGAACTTCTAACTTCTTTTCTTCTTCTTTAGTTTTTGTCTTTTCGAAGCCTCCAAAATCCCAGCTTACGGCAGGACGGATATCTTTGACTTCTTTATCTGAAATGGCGGTGTCAGCCAGATCCAGTATTTGTTCTTCCTCAATTTGTTTTGAAATATCTTTTTCGGAAATATAATCTTCAAAACCTATAACACTTGCTTCCTCATCTGGTTTTAATTTACTCTTTCTATAAATATCTGAATCAAGATCAATAACTGCAGATAATATCTCTGAAACCTCTATTATTGTAGAGTTTTCAACTGTCTTATCTACTTTTGATTCTATTAATCTCCTCAATTCAGAACCGGTATGAGGAATATAGAAATCTGATTCCACAATTCCTTTAAAAGGAATTAATGGTTTACCAAAACTTAAACTGAAAGCAGCATCAACAGAATTAAATTCATCTTCATCCGAAACAGGTATATTAAAAAATAAACCGTCAAATTCTGTTTTTTCTTTTATCTGATTGCTTGAGAAGTAAATTAATTCAATCTCTTCATATTCAGAAGCATCTTCTTCACCTGTACTAAGCGATTTACTGATTTTACCTTGAACCAAATAAAAATAACCAAATCTGTTTATGAATAGAGCCTGACCTGTCTTTAATAAAGCGGTGAGTTTTTTTAAAAATATCTCAAAGAAAACTTTCGTTTCGGAATCAGGAACTCCTGATTGTTTTGAGATCTTTCTAATTAATTCTGCTCTGGTCATTTAATTAAATTACTTCTTCTCTAAACTATAAACGATAATTAATTCCAAAAATAACATTTAACGGCATTTCTTTATAATTGTACCATCTGTAGTTTGAGTTACTTAATAGATTACTAAGCTTTAATGTTAAATCAAAATTTGGTTTCAAAGAATAAATAAAATTCAAACCGAGATCAATAAAGGGATCAATTACTAACTCATTTTTAAGATCAGCATAAGATTTGGAATGATAAGTTAATTTAACCTGAGTTTCTAGTCCCATTGCAAAGTGATATCCATACATTCCGGTTGCATTAAGCACTGGATGATATGATACAAATTTATTTAATGTATCTAAATTTGTCTTAGCAAATGATAAATCAACTGAACCATAAAATTTTCCGAACGGACCGAGATGATAAAGTAAGTTTAAGTAAGGATTAAAACTCGTCATTTTTGTATAACCTAAATCAAACTTACCTGTATCTGCGGAGTTCATAAAATATGGATAATCTTTCGAGCTAAAATATCTTAATCCACCATTTATCTGATAATAAGGACCATATTCATACTTCAAGGCAATATCATAATAATCGGATTTTTCATAATAGATGCTTGAATAATCAACAGCATTGAAGTATTCATTCTCACGTAGCATTGTACCTGGACTTACCAATTGAGGAACTGGAGCATATTCACCAAATACAGTGAGATTTTTGTTTAATTTAATCCCAACAGAGGCATAAAGAGCACTAAGATTTTTTCCCGCAGAATTGGCAAGCGTAAATCCGAAAGCACCTTTAATTAATTCTGTAAACTGAAAACCGGCAACGGGTCTGAATATAAATATATCTCTTCCCTGCTTATCACCAAAGCTGTTCTTTATGTAATGTTTTTGGTAATCAGCTGCGATTCCAATATTTACAATAGAAACAACAATTTTACTTTCACCTTTTAATCTAAAATAATTATCATCAAAATTTTCTTCGCTTAAAGAAGTTACGTGATCGGATAAAGTAAATCCGAACTGAAAATTCTTTCCAAAATTATTTCTGAGTCCAACAAGAAGATTTCCTGAACTGATAGTCCTTTTTGTTCGCGGATCATTGGCGGCAAATAATTTGAATGATGTGGTTCCAATATCTGCGCTGATATTAGATTGAGTTCCCGGTAAGAAATTATTATCAATATCTGACCAGTAGACAAAATTGCCACCCAGACTTAATGAGTAACGATCGCTATATTCAATATCATAAGCACGGTTATAATTTCCACTAAAAACTCCTTCAACAATTCCGTTATTAAATGGATATGCATAGGTTCCTTTTATTTTTGGTATTGTATATAGACCAACTCCAGCTTCAATATTTCCTTTGAAGGAACTGACTGAATCCAGAAGATTTAAGTCGCTCTTGATAGGATTTGACAAATCACGAATTTCAAGTTCTTCGGGTGAAAATGTAGGACGTAAAAATTCATCGGAAATTGTGCTGATAAAATCGGGAGACATTTTATTAACTTTTTTTACAGAGATGATATCTATTCCCATAATTATGAAATCAGGTAATTCAACATTTGTAGTTCGTTTTGTTTCATCCTGCGCTATTAAGACAGAAGTTAATAAAACAATAGCAATTATTATTTTCTTAATCATTTTAATCTCCTCAATTTCTCCTGAGCTTCCTGCCCGAAAGCATTACCTTTATGCTTTTGAATAACAGCACGGTACATTTCTTTAGCTTGTTCAAAATCTTTTAATTTTTCATAGCAGGCTCCTAAAAGTAAATAAGACTTTGTAAGCCATTCATCGTATGTAGAGTAAACAGTTCTTATTCTGACCAAAGCTGATATTGCGTCAGTAGTTTTTCCTTGTTCGAATAATGAAAGACCCTGATGATACTGACCTTTAGCACCTAAGTCATCATCTCGTTTTTCAGCAAGTGATCTGAATAAATTTTCAGCATTAACGTATCTCCCCAAAGCGAGTTCAATCAATCCCATTTCAAATTTCGATTTGTCTGCAAAGATTGTATTTGGATAATACATTGCTACTTCATCAAAAACTTCATAAGCTTCACTAAACTTTTCCATCTGCACTAAAGTATTACCTTTATTAAAGAGTATTTCAGGCAATCTTGGTGATTTACTGAGTTCTTTAATTCCTTTATCATATGTAGAGACAGCATCCTGATAATTTCCCGTAGCTCTATGAATATTGCCAATCTCAAGTATTGAAGCAGCAGCAGTTTCAGAAGATTTGAAATCACTAAATACTCTATCAAAATTAACAATAGCTTCTTCAAATTGATTTAGGCTTTGTGCACTTTTCCCAATCCAATAATAAGCATCAGACACTAGATTGCTTCCCGGATATCTTGCGACAAATTCTCTGTAACTGCGTTGCGCATTTTCATACTGTCCGAGACCGTAGTGAATTTCTCCTTTTTTAAAGAAAATTTGATCTGCATTTTTGAAGTTAGGATTTCTTGTTACAAATTCATCAATAAAAGAAATTGCTCTCTCAGGTGCACCCATAGCTACATAACTAAATTGAATTCCGTTAACTGCATCGAATATATAATTTGATGCAGGAAATTTTGTAATAACGTTTTCATAGTTTTCAATTGCCGAATCATATTTCCCTAAATTGAAATAAGCATCGCCTATTGAATAATAAATTATTGGTTCAAGACTTGTTTTTGGATATTTAACTAATACATCCCTATATCTCGAAATTGCTTCATCGAATTTACCTTGCTGAAATGAAATCCAGCTTACTGTAAATAATGATCCTTCAGCATATTCCGAATTTGGATATTTTGATTGCAACTGAGTGAACTCGGAAATAGCTTCATTAACTCTTCCGGATTTATAAAGAGCCTGCGCATATTGATAATTTGCATAAGGTGCACTTATATCTGTGCTGCCGGCTTTAAACAAATCACGATAGATATTACTTGCTTGTGTAAAGTTTTTGCTTCCATAATAGCTATCAGCTAAACGAATGCGGGCATCGGGTGTGCGATTGCTTGCAGGATACTTCTTTACAAAATCTGCAAATTGTAGAGCAGCATTTTCGTAATCACCTCTGTTAAAGTAACTGTAAGCTTTGCCATATAATGCCTGCTGGTTTATTGTTTCGTCATCGCTAAAAGCATTATTGTATCTTTTAACTGCTTCATTATAATTGCCATTTGCAAAATAACTTTCAGCCAGATAGAAATTTACTTTTTGTGTTTCAAATTTCGGATCTCGGGAATCTATCTCTAATAGTTTTTCAGTTGCTTCACTGTACAGTTCAAGATTATACAATGCCACACCTAAGCCAAACAATGATCTGTTTTGAATGTTAATATCGATTTCACTTATTCGTAAAACAGGTTCAAAATAATTTCTCGCTGAAGCATATTGCTTCTTAGAAAGTTCAATTTCACCTAGAAGTGCAAGTGATTTAGCTCTTACAAGCTTATCCTGGGCACCACTCGATGTAATTAAATATCTTGAAGCCAAATCCGGATTTTTATTATTGAAGTATAATGCACCTATCTGATATTGTACTTCATCTGTTAATTCATGATTTGGATATTTTTCAAGGAACTGTCTGTAAATTTCAAATGCTTCCTGATACTGACCTGCATACCTTTTACTTTCACCCTTCCAATAAAACGATTTAATTGCAAGAGAATCATTTCCGTTAGAAAGAAAATCAAATACTCGAAATGCCTCGTTATATTTTTTCTGCTGGAATAATGTCCATGCTAATCCGTATTGCGCATCTCTAAAAAGTTTTGAACTAGGAAATCTCTGAATAATCTCATTATAACTTTTTTCTGCTTCACCATATTGCTGCACTCGGTAATGGGATAATGCAAGAAGATATAAACTTTCTGAGTAAAGATCTTCGGGAAGATTTGTTAAAATGGGATTCTTTAACTCAAGTATTGATGATTGATAATCTTTAAGCTTGAAATAACAAATGCCGATTCTTATTTGCGCAGAAACAGCTAAAGGACTGTTACGATATTCTGTGAGCAATCTATCATAATTCTTAACAGCACTTTCATAATCACCAATTTTTTCATAAACCGTAGCTAAAGTGTAAATAGAATAGTCGGCAAATTTATTATTTCGTTTATCAGCAGCTGCATTTTCAAGAAATCTAATAGCTTCTTCCAATTTATTTTGCTCAGCATAAGATTCGCCAATCCAGTATAAAGCCGAACCAGTGTATTCACTTTCAGGATAATCAATCAGTAATCTGTTAAATCTGTTCCTGGATAATTCAAACTTTCGTGAATCATAATAGATCATGCCTAAGTTATAAAGAGCTTTATATCTGAAGTTTGTCCAGAAGAAATTGGATACAATATATTCAAATCCAATTGCTGCTTCATTTTTTCTTCCGAGTTTTAGTAGTGCCTCCGCAGAATAATATTTGGCGCTTGCATACATCTCGTCAGTAATTTTATATTCAACAAAAAATTCCTCAAACAGTCTGTTTGCCTGAGCAAATTGTTCAGAGTGAAAAGCTGCCATTGCTCTATCATACTTTTCGGATATGGTCTGGGAAAAAGAGATTGTTGTGATTAGGAGTGAAAGGAGGATTATTAGTTTTTTGCTCATTTTGATTCCGGCTATTTGCTGGTCTTATTAAGAATATTTTAATACTTAAAAAACAATTTCCTATATGGATGGAAAGAAATTTGAAAATTATTTTCTAAAAAAGACGAAAAATCTAAAAACATTGTTCCAAATACGGATGAAATCTTCTAAAAAAACATACGTTATTTTGAAAAAACAGAATCTTAGAACACTCAAATATAGGCTTTGATTTTCTATAAAGTCAAGCTATTTAATAAAATATAGTGATTCACTTAAAGAACTTTGTTAGGAAGTAAAAAGGACTGAATTAAAAATCATAATCTCATGAAGTCAGGCGTATGTTTTATATAAGATTTCAATGCCCCATTTTGCAATTTTATTTTCACCGATCAATCCAAAATTTCTTAAGGATTTTTCGATCTCTTCTTTAGAATTTCCACAGCGTATCGCTCCTCTGATATGTGAAATTAGCTGGTCTTCAAATTTTAATGCCGTAAGAATAGATACTATACAAAGTTCTCTCTCCTTCATTGACAATGATTTTCTGCCGAGAGTTTTTCCATATCCTTCAACAATCAGCCATTCGCTAAGATCAGGAGAAAATGAGCTAACCTTTGAAATCAGTTTATCGTATTTAACTCCATAAACTTTTTTACAGTTTACAATTCCGCGCAAAGTAAATTCTTTCAAATTATATTTTTCATTTTGATCTTTGTTAGAAAAGTATTCGTTAAATATTTTCAATGAAAGTAGTGCAGAAGGAAATCCGGCAAATAAATAAGTCTGAAGAAGTGCTTCATAAATTTTTTTTGAATTAAAATCCTTATCAACGGCTGATTGCAAAAGTACACGAAAATATTTTTCTTTTCTTAATACTGCAGTTGCAGATAAAAGAGGAAGAAAGAAATTTAGTTTTAGATTCTTAATTTTTGGTTGATCCATAATATATTTAAAACAAAAAACCCTCGATTAAACGAGGGTTTATCTGATAATAATAAATTTACTTAAGTAGTCCTAATTCGTATTCAGCAGTTCTCTTGTAGGTCGCATCTCCTAGAGCCTGAGTCAACATTTCACGTGCTTTTGCTTTATCGCCTTTACCTTTAAAGGATAATCCCATATAATAATATGGACCGCCTTTGCTGATATTTGATCTGTACTTAAGAGCATTTTCAGAAGCTTTAATTGATTCCTCATATTGTCCCATTTCACTATAATATTTTGCGAGAGATAGATAAGCTGCATCATAATTATCGTATTCAACTGCTTTCTTTAAATTTTCAATTCCTTTATTGGCATCACCTTTTGATAAATGTTCATTGCCCTGTTTTGAATATGCAAGAGCCAAATTCTTTTTTACTTTGTTTTTAACATTTGCCTTTACGTTTTGCATATCAAGAATTTTTTCAAATTTTTCAATTGACTTAGCATATTCTCCCATCGAAAAATATACTCCACCAAGAGCATTTAGTCCACCTTCAAAATCCGGATTAAGTTTATAAGCTTCTTCAAAAGCTTCTTTAGCTTCTGCATTATTTTTCGCTTTTTTTAACGCAACACCTTTCTGGTAATAAATTCTGTAATCTTTTTCAATCTTCAATGCGGAATTGTATTTCTCAATTGCATTATTATAATTACCCGATTTAAGCAAGGCGTTACCATCATTAAATAATTTACCGGCTTCGGGATTCATTTCGCTATTCTGCGCAAAAGAAGTTCCAACAGAGACAGCAATAAATAAAACAAATACAAATAATTGCTTCATATTAACCATTATGTAATCCTTATAATATTGATTGTGGAAAAAGCTGGTGCGGAAGGCGGGACTTGAACCCGCATGCCAATTAAGGCACTACCCCCTCAAGATAGCGTGTATACCAATTTCACCACTTCCGCAAATTTGAAGTGAAAAAATATAGG
>JALHTS010000437.1 GCA_022865965.1 Ignavibacteriaceae bacterium | reverse complement strand
TAGAGTTGATCTTTACTGGAGTCATAATCGCGAGAGTGATCTTGCCGGTTATAATGTATATTACAGTGATTCTTATGATGGAAGGTATACACTAATCGGAACTACATCCAATAATTATTTTGTCGATTATGATGTTTCAATCGGTACCCGTTATTACTACGCTGTTACTGCTTTTGATTATAATAACAATGAAAGTGAGTTGAGTGTTGAGGTTGTTTATGCTCGTCCAAGACCTGAAGGATTTAATCAATCTATTTTTGATTATAGAAGATTTCCAAGCATTTCAGGTTATTCATTTTCTGAATATGCAGTAAGACCTTATGATTATCAGTATACTGACTTTTTCTTTGAAATATATAATAGTGTAAATTATCTGGTAGTTTATGATGATACAGATATAATAGATATGGGTCCAACGTATGATATTTACGATATAGATTTTGCTCCTTTAAGCGGATGGTCACCAACAAAAGATGTAATTGCACAAGTTGGACATACTTATGTCATCTGGACGTATGATCATCACTTTGCAAAGGTCAGAATATCGGCAATCACATCTGAAAGAATAGTTTTTGACTGGGCTTATCAAACAGTTGATGGAGACCCACAGTTAAAACCAATAGTTGAAGACGAAACTAGAGATCTTAAGGTAAGAGACAGAAGTTTAGATTAAAGAGAGTATTGGTGTAAATCTATAAAGTCGGCTGGATGATATAGATTTACACTTTTTTATTATTTAAATTTGAGCCACGGTTTGAAATGAAAACATGCTTTAACATATTGATTTTACTATTATTTGCGGTATTCATTTCATCAATTTATTCCCAACAGAAAAATCTGATTCAGAAGTCCGATACAAATAAGCAAGCTGTTATAGATCCTGTTGTTTTTGATGAAATTGAAGAGGCAATTAATTCTTGCGATGTTGCAAAAATTTCCCGGTATTTAGGTCCGCAAACATATTTCAGTTTGACGAATGGTATAAACGGTTACTATAGTTCAAATCAGGCTTATTATGTGCTTGAAGATTTTTTTAAGCTGTACCGTGTAACAAAATTCAAACTGGAGAATGTTAAGCCTGGAAGTTCAAATCCCTATGCAACTGGCACTTATCATTATGACAACAGAGGTAGAAGAAGCTCTGCTCAGGTTTACATTTCATTAACTAAAACCGGTAATAATTGGAATATAAGTCAGCTCACAATTAATTAATGCAAAAAAAAATACTTCATAAAATTCAAGGCGATAGAAAATATTTTGCTATCGTCTTTTTTATTTTGATATTAGTTCTCATCTCCGCAATACTCACGCCTCGTTTCATCGAAGATAAAAAAAATAATTGGTCTGATGAATTAACAATTCAAATAGAACAAATTGAGCAGTCTGTTAATCATCATTTTGAAGTAGCAATGGTATCAACGCTTGAAATGACGCTACAATTGAAAACTAATTTAAGAAATGTTTTTATTTCCGGTGATGAAGCATACAGAGAAATTATTAAAACTTTAAACCAAAAAAGATTTGAAGATTATTCTATCGGAATATTTGCTCCTAACGGCAGAATGATAGCGTGGAATAATCCTGTAATAATAACTCAGGAAACCCTTTTTCCATTAAACAATCCACTTGGCGAATTATATTTTTTTGACACTGATTTAATTACATACTTAAGTCAAACTGATACTGTGATGATAGATAATGACATTTTTTATCTCACGATAAGCAAACCCATTGAGAAAAAATATCGGCTTAACAATAAATACTTCAAACAAGTGAGCTTTACACAAGAACTTGGTGATGAAAATGGAATCGATTTTGAAGTTGTGTATAATCCATTCCTGCCAAAAACAAAAGATGGAAAGAAATATTCATTTGATCTTTTAAATAATGCAGGTAATAAAATTGGTCTGGTTACTTTTTACAAACCAATTTTAATGAATGAAATAAACTCAATTAAAGAAACGTCTTCAAAAATTCAGTCCATATTTGTTCTGTTTATAATTTTATTTACAGCATTAGGAATGCGGCGTGATTATCAGCAGTTAAAGAGCCGGCTAGCAAAAATTCTTTTTTTGTTTTTATTTCTTGTAATCGGGAGGACAATAGTATTCTTAATCGGATTTCCTTCAACCTTTATGTCGGGATCTTTAATTGATCCATCAAATTTTTCATCTGTTTTTGGTTTGGGAATAGTTAAGTCACCAATTGAATTTCTCATTACCAATTTTTTTGTTTTAATATTTGCTGTACAAGTTTATCGATATTCAAGAAATTATTTTTTATCAGATCAATCAGTCAGGTTTATCACCCTTATAAGAATTATTTCCCTGCCGTTAATAGTTGTTTTTTTATTACTCATTCGTTCAATAAGTGCATCTGCTAAAAGCGTAATATTTGACTCAACTATACGTTACTTTAAAGAACCGGATATAATTCCCAATCTTTCTGCTCTGATAATGAACTTAAATATTCTTACTCTGACGGTCTCTGCATTATTATCAATGATAGGGATTATTTTTATTGTCTGTAAAGCTTGGAGTCTGAATAAAATAAAGAATCCCAATGTTAAGTTTTTCTTCTTTTCTTTTATTCTTTTAGGATTTTCAGCAATATTTTATTTCATACAAAAAGAACCTCTCATAACTGTATTTATAATGATGCTCTTTGTTCTAATTATACTGATTGTCTTTTTCCAGATAAGATTTAGAAATCCCACTTCAATTTTCAATTACATATATATAACTCTAGCCGCTTCGATTATTTCAATAACTTTATTAAACTATTTTAATGTAAAACTTGAAAAAGAATCTTTAAAAACTACAGCTTATGAAATCAATCGTGCAAATGAAAACCTTTTACAATTTATACTTGATGAAATATTTCGCAATGCTTTAACAAATGATGAGATCAGGTCAGTTTTTACTAGAAGGTTTATTAACTACGATGCAATTGCATATAAGCTTTGGAGTAGCAGCCCGATACAGAGAGAGTCCTTAAATTCTTTTGTGGCTTTGTATGACAGGAACAGAAATATTTTAGGGAAATTTAATATCGGTTTGGTTGATGAAATAAATCCTTTTAATTTTATTAAGATTGGTAGAATTGAAGAACCGGTTATTCAGGAAATATCTTTAGACAATAATTCTGACACAAAAATATTTATCGGATTGCTGCCGTTTTATGAACATGAAATATTACTAGGTTATTTATCCGTAGCTGTTTCATTTGATCTGCAAAATATTGGTGCGGCTAGCTTCCCGGATTTTCTTGAGTCGTCTTCTTCAATACTGAATAAGGTAATTGATGTCAGACAGTTAAAGATATTTGAAATAACTAATAATGTATTAAATCAGGTCTATGGCGACCGTTATCCTTCCAGAGAACAGATCAAAGAAATTACTTCTGCAAAACTGACAGAATATAACGATGGTTGGCTTAGTCTAAATTTTGGGGGCGAGAATTTTATAGCTTTTATTTATAAGACATTAAGAGCAGATAAAGAAAATATTACAACTGTACTTGTTGCTGAAAAACAATTTTCATGGAACCTTTTTAATTTCTTTAAGATTTTTATTGTTCATTCCTCATTTATTCTATTACTGATTATTTTATTCTTTTTTATACGTGTAAGGAAAATCAATTATACATTTAAATCTAAACTGCTTATCGCATTCCTTCTGGTATCAATAATCCCGGTTATTTCACTTGCCGTTTATAATCGTCAGGTTGTAAGCAGCAGAGGAGAAGATGCTATAATATCAGAGCTGAGACAAAGATCTCTTTATGTTGAAAATCACATTCAGTATCAAAGAAGTAAAAATCCGATACGCGGCCTGGATCAAATATTTGAAAACGCAGCTAAAGAATTAAATATATCATATTCTGTTTATACGGCTACCGAGGAAATCTATAATTCAAAGGATATATTTAATCGTATTGGTTTGTTTGATGGTAAACTGAATTCTCAGGCACATTATTATCTGAATTATTTGAGATTCAGAGAATACCTTACAAGTGAAAGAATTGAAAACTACGATTATAATGCGCTTTACAGTACTATAAATATCGATGGCGAGGAATATATTCTTGCAGTTAATGATGCGTTCAATAAAATAAAAGTATCTTTTTCAACAGTTGAAATTGATGTTGTTATTTTTGGTATTTATTCCTTTGCTGTGATTATAATAATATTATTGAGTACCATTTTTGCAAATCAGATAGCTTATCCCATCAGAAGATTAACCAAAGCTACTGAGTCTGTTGGTCAGGGAGATCTTAATGTTAAAATAGAACACAACGAAAAAGGTGAACTCAGAGATCTTTTAGATGGATTTAACGCAATGACTTCTGAACTTCAGAAAAACCAGGCAGAACTCGCAGAACTTGAAAGGGAAGCAGCGTGGAAAGAAATGGCAAAACAAGTTGCCCATGAAATAAAAAATCCTTTGACACCAATGAAATTAGCCCTGCAGCAGCTAATTATTGCTAATAAAGATAAAAGCAAAGATTTTGATTCTTTATTTGAAAAAGTATCAAAGACTGTATTAAATCAAATTGAAAATTTAAATCAGATTGCATCAGAATTTTCAAGATTTGCTAAAATGCCAAGTCTTAAATTGGAATTAATTGATTTAGTACTTGTTATAAACGATACAATTAATCTTTATCAGGATGAAAAAATAAAAATTGAATTTAAAAGTGAATTAAACTCTGCAATAGTTGAAGCGGATAAAAGCCATTTACGCAGAGTGTTTATAAATCTGATTCGAAATTCAATTCAGGCAAATGCAAACCTTGTTCTTATAGAATTGAAAAAGGAAGAAGAAAAATATTTTATTTTTGTTAAAGATAACGGCTCCGGAATCAGTTCTGAAAATAAAGATAGAATTTTTGAGGAAAGTTATACCACAAAAAAACAGGGAATGGGCCTTGGATTAGCTATCTCCCGGAAATTTATTGAAAGCATAAACGGATCAATCCGTTTAATTACAGCATCTCCCGGTGAGACAATCTTTGAATTAACTATTCCGGTGACAGATAAAGAAAAAAGTCTTTATTTATAATGACTCAGCTAACACCACATCAAAAGTCCGCACTTGAATTTGAAAACCACCTATCATTAACTGCAAATGCAGGTTCCGGAAAAACTTTTGTTCTTGCCCGAAGATATCTTAATGCAGCACTTAAGGACGG
>JALHTS010000436.1 GCA_022865965.1 Ignavibacteriaceae bacterium | reverse complement strand
TTCAACATCTAAATCACCGGTTTCGTAAAGTTGAATAACTGTCGGTGCATCAGATACAATCTTTAAAGAACCATTTCCGTCTGAGAAAATTTCATCGTCAATCTCAACTCCTGCTTTAGCAACGATTCCTTCGAGATTATCAATCGGATAATGTTTTAGTTCTGTTCCTTCGGTGGAAATTTTTGAACAGGATACAAAAAAGAATACTAACGGTAAGATATAATTCAGGAATTTCATACGCGATCCTGATTTTGTTATGAAATTTATTTTCAGAACGATATTATTGATTCACTCTGTGTAACTAAATTCCTTCATCGAGGAACACAGAGAACCACAAAGGTAAAAACTACAATCCTAATAAATAATCAACAATTTTTCCTAAATCCTTCACATCTTTGTTTCCGTAAGCGGGCATAATCATATTCGGAAATATCTTCTTAAATTCTTTAAACCGACCCGAATCCATAAAAGAATTTGGATTGCGTAAATAATTTATAAGTCTGTCTCTATTCCAGAACTCTGAAAGTCCGGTTAATTCGGGACCCATTGAAGAACCTTCCAGATCTGCACCGTGGCAGTTCAAGCATCCGAAATTCTTCAATAATAATGCTCCGTTTATTTCACTTGCTGGTTCTTCAGTCATCGGCATATTATTCATTCCGGAAAAATCTTTGTGCACTTCATCTTTCTTTGTTAAACGTGCAAGTAAGAATAAAGCAATAAATAAAATTAAAATTGCCGTTACCCATATCTGAGGTTTTGTCATATCGTTTCTCTGTAATTGTTATTAATTATTCTATTTCAAATGAAGCGTTTACAACGCCTATAATTTCTTTTTCAATCGAACTTAAATCGTTTATTCCGTAGTCAGAAATTAAATTTGAGAATTTCGGAGTAATCTGCAGAACTCCCATTCTTGCGGTTCGCATCGGACCAAGATCTCTGCCTGTTGCTTCAGCAATTTTTTCTGCTCTGATCATCGCATCTTTAGCGGCTTCTGCCTGAATTTCAATTTTCAGTTCTGCAAGTTTTGTATAATGATATTCGGGCATTTCAACACTAAAGTTGATTCCCTGTTCAACAAGTGAAGCGATATCAAGAGAAATTTCTTTTATTTTATTTACATCGGTTGAGCTTATTTCCATCCTCTGATTATAAACATAAGCAATTACTCTTCCTGTACTATAACCGTTGGCATTTTTTTCATAAACAGGATAACTGTTCATAGTAAAAAATTCTACTTTATCTTCTGAGAATCCTTTTTTCTCAAGATATGAAAGTAGGATTGGCTTTTGCCTGTTCAACTCACGAAAAGCATATTCCGGAGAAACAGCCTGAACAGTTATCGTTCCTCTTAAAAATCCAAGATCGGAAACAATTTCCTTTTTTGCTGATCCTGTTACCGTAATTGTTTGGTTTGCACTTTGGTTTGATTTCCATACACCGACAAAAATAAAAACTCCAATTACAAAACTTAATCCAAGTATTAAAAATGGAACTACTAAGTTATTTTTATTATTCATATAGTTAAACATTCCTTCGGTAAATTGTGTTACAACTTATCAAAAAAGCGAAATTTTAACAACTGAATTTGATGTCAAACAGTACGCTGATTTAATATTATTTATTAAGATAAAAATCATAAAGTATCATA
>JALHTS010000435.1 GCA_022865965.1 Ignavibacteriaceae bacterium | reverse complement strand
TTTCGTTTTAATTTTGATAACAAATTATCAAGGGTAATAGCGTAATTCAATCGACCAATAGGATGAAAAAGGAACTACATCTTTTGGGGGGCTTTTGTTCGATACTAATCTAAGGTGAGAGCCATTTTCTGTTAAAAATTTCTTTGAGTGATAAATACTATTATTTAGCTTTTGGTAAAGTGAAAATAAATTTCGATCCTTTACCTAATTCACTTTCTATTCTAATTTTACCACCATTCTTTTCTACAAATTCTTTGCAAAGCGGTAAGCCAAGCCCGGTTCCTTTCTCGCCGGCAGTTCCGTTTGTTGAATATATTGTGTTGAAGTTGAAAAGTTTAGAAGATTGTCCTGATTCAATTCCGATACCTGTATCCTCAACAGATACTTCAACAAAACCGTTTTTAGCTGTTGATGACACAATTACGTGCCCTTCATTTGGGGTGAATTTGATAGCATTTACAATAAGATTTTGAACGATTGAGCAAAGCATATTAAAGTCTGCGTAAACTAAAGTTTCACTATCAACATTGCTTACCAGTGAAATACTTTTCTCCTTAATGCTCTGATTTGTCATTTCTATTATTTTATTTATTGCCTCATAGAGGTTAAGATTTTTCGGGTAATGATCAATTACATTTCTCTGTATCATCGACCAATTGAGCAAATTTTCGAGAAGCCCATAAAGATTTTTCAAGTTATCATTTAACCCCTTGCTAAATAATCTTATCATTTCTGGAGATAAATTTTCTATTTCTGTCGAAAGCATTTCTGAAGAAGTTAACAAAGTATGAAACGAATTTCTTAAATCATGCGCAATAATTGAAAAGAATTTATCTTTTGTAGCGTTTAGAATCTTAAGTTATTCATTGGATTTTTTTAATGAATCTTCTATTCTCTTAAATTCAGTCAAATCGATTAAGCCGACCTGGCATTTCAGATCTAACTCAAGTGTGTCATCCAACTTTAAACCATCCAGTTGAACATGGAATAAATGCTTATCCTTATTTATTATTTTTAGTTCGCAAGAGTGCTTTACAGACAAACTAAAAATAGTTTTTAAGAAAGAATTAAATACATCCCTATCATCCACCGGTACAAAAGTAATAAATTGCTTACCAATTAATTTATTTCGATCTATTCCAAACAGTTTACTTGCGCTTAAATTTACTTCCCGGATTATACCTTCTGGATCTAAAGTAAAGTAAGGGATTGGTGAAAAATCAAAGAGGTTTACATATTTATTTCTGGATACTTCCAGTTCTTCCTGTGTAATTCTAAGTTCCTGGTTTTGATGTTCCAGTTCAATTTGATGAACCTGGAGTAAATGTACCAGTTTCTGGACACTTTCAAGATTTTCGAGGTTTTCAATATCACCGGGTTTATTGGTAGAAGTTGTTTTAGTTTTAGTTAAGATTTTTTTTTTAGATTTATTAATGGTCTTGCTCTCTGATTTTTCTTTTTTGCGTTTCATTTCCGATACTTTCTTATTTTATGTTATCGCTCTGTATTGCAAGCAGGATAAGTTGAGATTCTTTATCTCCCTGGAATATCTCGCGCGCATTCAACAATAATTTTTTTCTCTCTCCATTTACAAATTTGTATTCAACTTCATAGTCCTCAAAAAAACTGCTTTCAGGAATTATTTCTTCAAGAAGCTTCCGCAGTTCAGGTATATCCCAGGTATTATCTCCAAGCTCGTATATAAACTTACCCACTGTATTTTCGCTAACCGTATTAAACCTGTTATAAAAAGACCTGTTAGCTGAAAGCACCTTCAAATCCTTATCAAGAATAAGAAGTGAATCTCTTACCGTATCAATGATATTATTGGAATACTCTCGCGCAAGCTGAATCTCTTGATTCAACTTATGAATTTCATCGTAAGCAGTTTTTATATTGTGTATATGTGTAAACGTTACCACAAGACCAGCAATAATATTACTTATTGTCCTGTAAGGTAATATCCGCATTTGATACCAGATACCATCGTTGGTTTGCACTTCAACTTCTTTAAATACCAGGCTTCTTAAAACTTCCTTTGCATCCTCAACAAACTTATCATATTTAAGATTTGTAGCTATATGGTTTATTGGTCTTCCAATGTCGGAAGAAATCAGGTTAATAATCTTTGTTGCGTGATGCGTAAATTTTTTAATAAGTAAATCATTATCCAGAAAGATGGTCGGAATATTAATACTATCCATCAGGTTTTTTATATCATTATTAATAGCGGATAAATCATCATTCTTATTTTGCAGTTCGGTGTTTACCGTAATTAATTCTTCATTCAGCGATTGTAATTCTTCTTTGGAAGTTTCCATTTCTTCATTAGAACTTTGCATCTCCTCGTTGGTTGACTGCATTTCTTCGTTGGTCGATTTAAGTTCTTCATTTGAAGTTTCCAATTCCTCAATGGTTGACCGCAAATTTTCTTTAGTATTTTTTAGTTCGTGTTCAAGATCTTTTATAACTTTTTCTGATCTTTTATCATAATGAATTTTTTTAGAAGTCCGCACTTTTTTTTCTATCTGTATATCTTCAAAAAGAACCAACAAGTAACCCCGCATTTCCGCCGGCTCTTTAATGGGTTTAACAGTAAGATTAATATACAATGTGCTGCCGTTAGGTTTTATTTTTATTCCTTCGGCAGTTAATGGTTTCTTGCTTGATGATACTTTTCTGATCAACGTCGTAAGTTCTTGTTTTAATCCTTCCCTTGCCATCTCAAAAATGTTCATCTTCGCTTCGCCGTGAGTAAGCTCAAGGTATTTGCCGGTTCTTCCATGAATATAAATTATCTCTCCAACCTCAGTTATGATCACACAATTTGGAGAGTAATTTTGTAAGATAACTTTTTCACCTAACCGGGAAATATTTTTAACTTCGTTTATTTTCATAGTCGTCTCAAAAGTTTTTTCAATTTTTTGCGATACAGGGAACTCAATAAAAGGTTGTGTCGAGTAGATAGACTCTTTTCTTTTGTAAAATTTCCATTTTTTATCCATCATTGAAAAGAGATCAACAAACCCACCTATAGTTTCAGATGTACCGAGAAAAAGTGTTCCGTTTGGTAAAAGACTGTAATGGAATATGGGAATTACTTTTTTCTGCAGCTCGGCATTAAAATAAATTAATAAATTTCTGCACGAGATCAGATCAACTTTAGTAAATGGAGGATCTTTAACAAGGTTTTGCGGTGCAAAAACAATCATTTCTCTAATTTCTTTTCGAATATGGTAAATATTTCTATCTGAAGTAAAGAAATGCTTTAAACGTTCTTTACCAACATCGGATTCAATTCCTAAAAATGCACCCATACGGGCTTTATCAATTACGTTACTATCAATATCTGTGGCGAATATTTGTACGATAAAATTTTTCTTAGTTTCATTCATACATTCGCGTAATATAATTGCAATTGAGTATGCTTCTTCACCTGTAGAACATCCTGGTACCCAAATTCTTATCTTACTGTTTTCAGGCTTACTTTTTACTAAATCTGATAAAATCTTTTTTAATTTCACAAAGGAATCAGGATCCCTGAAAAAATTTGTCACTCCAATTAAAAGTTCTTTAAACAAGTTATCTATTTCAGCAGTGTTCTCCTGAAGCAGACGAACATAATCGGAAATGTTATCCAATTGAGAAACGTTCATCCTTCTTTCTACTCTTCGTAAGATTGTATTTTGTTTGTAAAGTGAAAAGTCGTGACCGGTATGAGTTCTTAACAATATATAAATTTTTTGAAATGCATTGGGAATTTTACTATCAGTAATTGTTTTATCTAATAAAACGCCTTTAACTTTTTGTGAAGTATATTTAATTAACTGAGAAGGCATTTCTTCGGGTGGAAGAATATAGTCTGCTAATCCTGTCTTTATGGCGCTAGTTGGCATACCATCAAACTTTGCCGATTTTGGATCCTGAACTATTACCATTCCAAGTTCACTCTTTACTGCTCTTAACCCTGCAGTACCGTCAGAAGCCATTCCGGAGAGTATAATACAAACGGCTTTTTCGCCTAAATCAGAAGAAAGGGATTTGAAAAAGAAATCAATTGGAAGCCTGAATCCGTGCGCCTCAGGAGGTTCTATTAACTGGATAGTTCTATGAAACAGTGCCAAATCTCTATTGGGTGGCGCAACATAAACATGGTTAGGCTTAACCACCATTCCATCTTCAGCCTGAAATAATTTCATCTTAGTAGATTTTTGAATCAGTTCCGGCATAATACTTATATGATTTGGATCTAAATGCGAAACAATGATAAAAGCCATCCCGGAACTTTCGCTCATACTTCCAAAAAATCTTTCGATAGCTTCTAACCCGCCTGCAGATGCACCTATGCCCACCACATAAAATGAATTATCCCGAGGCAATATTACAGGGATGTTTTTCTTTTTTCTGATTGGAGAATTTTTAGAAATTACTTTCTTCTTCATAACTCTATTAAATATAACCCAGGTAACTTAAAAAATTATTAATAAATAAAGCTGAATTAGCATGGAGATATAATCAAAATAATTTAGGGGATTGATCTACTACATTGTAGATGAATTTACTTGTTAATAAGGTAAATATTTAATAAAACAAATACAATTAGAGTTGCAGCTAACTTTGTGTGATAAAGTCAATAATTTCAATAGGCTCATAACTCTTAGAGTCTTACTAAAATCGATGGGTAAAAACCAGTTATTTCTTTTATAAAAAAATATTCATATCAAACTCACCATAACAATTAGACCGGAGATAATTATCAATACACCGGCAATTCTGTTTACCCATCGCAACCCGACTAAGTCCAATTTATTTCTAAAAAGTATGGTACCGGAACTAAGCAACAAAAACCATAAACATGAACCAAAAAAAACGCCTGCAACTAGAGCCGATGCAGAAAAATATGCGAGCCCGCTTCCTAAACCAAGTGCGGCAAACACGGCAAGAAAAGCAAAAATAGTCAATGGATTAGTGAGTGTTAGAAAAACAGTATATAAATATGACTCGAGCTTCCCACTGCTATGAATTTTGAATCTGGATTTAGGATCAGAAGGTTGGGCGCGAAATGTTCTTACACCCAGGAAAAGAAGAAGCGCACCCCCAGTTAATCGTATCCAAATTCTTTGACTAACAAGTGTATCTGAAATAATCGTAAGCCCAAAAGCTGCAACACAACCATAAAAAAAATCTGCTGTTGCAGCACCAAGACCAATAATTAATCCGCGTAATCGTCCCTCGGTAAGTGTCTTTCGGATGCACATAATTCCAATTGGTCCAACAGGAACGGCCATTGCAAAACCAATAAAGATGCCCTTAAGAAAAAAAGTAAATTCCATATTTCAATCTTTCAATCTTTCAATCAGGGAGTTCATATAAATATTTGTCTGTTCTACATACAATATATTGCTTACTCAAGATCGTACTTGAATTGCGTAGTTTTGTAACCGAATCCAACATTAAGATTAATAGTAAACAGATTTTTTCTTTTTTCTTTTAACATTAAGGCGCTTCCAATAATACTCTGTATCGCTTTAATATTCTGATAAGAGTTCTTACTTGATGGATCAACAATCTGAACAATGGGATAGTCTTTGGCAATTTCATATTCGCTCACGGTATTTGTTACGTCAAGAAGGATGAAATATTCATTTTCAATAATCGCTTCCTCAGTTGCCATATGCATCTCCATTAAAAAATTAATTACCGTTAATTTTTCTTTGAAAAAATATCGTTAAGCCCAACTACAACAACATCAACTGCACGATTAAAATCATCCTTAAACACTTCCCAACTATTTTCCCCTTCATACTTATATTCATTAAGTTTTTTTCTCAACTCGATATTTTTCTGTTCTAAAACCAATACTTCTTTTTCATATTTAGCTCTGAATTTTCCACTGGCTGTTTTAATCTCTGCTTTGAATTCAGCAATTCTTTTTTCGTTATTACTAATTTTTAATTCTACATCACTTTTAAACTGCTGCCATTCATTCTCATACTGAGCTTGTGCATCCCTTAATTCCTGTTTTGCGTCTTTTAAATTGTTTTTAGCATCTTCAACATTTTCTTTTTTAGTGTTACAACCATTAAATACTAATCCTGCAAATAACAAGATTCCTGCTGCGATGAAATATTTATTTTTCATAATTCTCCTTATAAATTGTTTATAAACATTTAATTTGAGTTTCTCGAATCGTCCAAAAACCAGCACAATTTTGAAGTACTATATTTACAACTAAAGTAAGTGTTAAATCTCAGCAATTATTTTTTGTACTTCTTCCTTGGTTTTTCCAAGCTTTTTCTGCAATCTTCCTAATAGTTCTTCTTCTTTTCCTTTTACTAAAAGCAAATCATCATCAGTAAGGTTTGCATATTGTTGTTTTAGTTTACCCGCACTTTCATTCCAGTTTCCTTTAACTTCAAGTTTATTCAATTGTTACTCCTTGGTGATTATAGTTGATAAATATTTTCCGTAATCTTTTATAGATTTCCATAACATTATATAAAGTAATACGGGATGGATTCAATCGGGCTAAGGGATGAAAAAGGAACTACATCTTTTGGGTGATAGGACTGAGGAAACAACCAGCAGATTTCATTAGAGTAAGAGCACAATTAATTACACAAATTAAATTATAATTCCGGTATGGATAAAACACATTTTAAAAGTAAAAATATACTTTATTAAACACATTCTTATAGAGTGACTCATATTGCAAATATTCATAATTGTATCTTTTTCAATTATTGGTATCAGAACTTTCTTTCTGACGTGTCTTTGACACAGCAGCCATTATGCCTAACCCTATTATGGTAATTACTCCTATGATAATCCAGATTAGCGAAGCGCCCAATTCATAAGCTGCCCATGCTAACCCACCAGCTACGAAGGTTGTCCCGATTAAATATATTACTAAGTTAGACATCTTAATTTTTCTTTCATTATTAGATATTTTTTTTTTGCATATCTGCTTTATAATTTCTCCAAAACGATCCCATTCCTAGACCTACAGCGTTTATATTTTTTACTATTGGCAGTACAGCATTTTCTATCCCATTACGAATTGCAGCTTCGGTTTTCAAAACTGTATCAGCGCATTCTCTAATATTAATTACAATTGATTTTACTGTTTGAAGCCTGGGTTCGATTTGATTTGTGATGTAACTTAATTTTGTTAAAATTTTATGAGTAGATTTTAAAAGCGGCTTAAGTTGGGATGATAATTCTTGAATATTCGCATTAATGGAATGCACTGATTTACCAATCTGATAACGAAAGTTAAACAGTGCAATACAAAGGGCAGATGCCAATACAATTAATATAATAGTTAAAATTTCTATTATGTTCATTTTTCAAATTATGAATTCTTAGCTTCTTTATAAGCATCTATTCCGGCTTTAACCGAAGATTTCAATCTCTCAGTTTCTGCTTCTATTTTTTCCTTGCCGGAATGCAAAACATCTTTGGTTTTTACTTTTGTATCATTAAAAACTCGTTCAGCATCTTTTAACATTTCATCAGGTTTTGATTTTATATCATTCATTATCATTGCATATTTTCTTTTGCCTTCATTAATGTATTCGTTGGCTTTTATTTTTGATTCTGTAAAATATTTATCAGCTTCATCAAAGTATTCTTCAGACTTTTGTTTTATACCTGATCTAAATTCCTTACCACTTTTGGGAGTGGTCAATAATGCAACTAATGCACCAATAGTTCCTCCGGCAAAAAATCCAATCAAAAAACCTTTAACGTTTTTATTACCTGACATAGTAAATTCCTTTCATTTAATTATAATATTTAAATTGATTCTTCCTTTAATTAAAGCTATATCAAGATATAAATTGAATCAATCCCCCAAAGGGATGAAAAAAGGACTATATCTTTTGGGTATTAAAACTTCTTTCAATGTAGCGGATTTCCGAGTGCACCGATCAAAATTTTCCAAAGAACTACACAGAGATCAACAAAGCAATTTTTATTTCGCAATTGGCCACCATTAAATAAATTACTCAAGTTAACCTTAAATTTAAAAATTGCTGCCTTTAATGGAATTACTTCAATTAAGGATGAAGAATATGAACGTACCTTTACCGTCCGATACGAATAGTGTCAAGGCTTCCTATAACTCCGAA
>JALHTS010000434.1 GCA_022865965.1 Ignavibacteriaceae bacterium | reverse complement strand
AGTTTTATTTTCCACTTCAATAGAGTCATTAACATTTTATTTATAAAATTCAATTTTTTAAAATCAAATCCGCCACGAAAATAATAAAATTGTATTTCTTTTTGCTCCTCTGCTGAAAAATTACTATCCCTTACCTCGGATACTATACTTTCTCTTATTGGCGATGCTCCGGTTGCAAAGACGATAATATTCTTACCCCTTAATTTATTGAGATTGTTTTTTATAATACTTACGCCACTTATTCCAACCGCATGTAAACTTCCACCATAAATAATCATATCATATTTAAGTAATATACCCATATCAATTTTTTCTATCCCAAATAAGTCAGCTTCTAATTCTTCTGCAATCCATTCCGCATATTTTTTAGTAAAACCCGATATTGATCTATAGACAACAATTATTTTCAACGTTTCTCTATTCCTCCTGATAGTAAGTATTATTTATTAATCGTATTTCACGCGATTTCATCAAACGACCCGCAAACATATGATGTTTTCCGTGGCGTAGGCCAAGTCCGTTAGGTCGCAGTTTACCCGTTGTTATACTATTATATGCTGAAAGCGCGTGCTTTTTAAATTTTTTAAGGTTGCATAATATTTTCCTCGTGCCTTAATAAAAGAAGCTGCTAAGCGAGCATATTTTTATTATACAACAAAAAATAAGAAACAAAAAGGCATTAGAAGTAGCTCCAGCGGCTCTGGGTCACCGAGCCGGTGTTTGGACATTTGGAATACAAATTATAACATTTCATCAACATTATCCTTAATTTTAAGTACTGCTTCTGCAATCTTGTCCATGTCCTCTTTTGTACCCATTAAAATCTTATGATGAGCACAGACGGATGTTTCATGAAAAGCTTTTGTAGCTACAGAAAGCTGAAAGCGTTTTGGATTAATCGCTTCAAAGTACTCGTCGGAAATTCTATGACGCTTCTTAGTTTGAGGCACGTACAATTCGTCGGCGTTGAGAGGAGGGCTGCATGATATAATCGGAAAATTCAACTCGGCAGATAAAGCTTCCCTGAATTTCTTTACAGACAACCCTTTGAAAGCTTCCCTGCCATATCTAAAGGCGAACCTATAATAGGATTGTACTTCTGTTCCCGGTTCCCTCCGCATAGGTTTTATACCTTCAATTTGAGCCAATTTTGAATTCAAATATATGGCGTTTTCCTCTCTGAGGGCAATCTGGCCAGGGAGCTTCTCAAGCTGCCCAAAAAGTACAGCAGCTTGAAATTCAGTTATTCTGTAGTTTCCTGACTGTATGAAATTACCTTCGGAAACGTAGTTTCCTGTATCTAAATTGATATCTACGCTGAAAAGTTTACTCATAACCGAGCGGCGACCGCAGTTGCGAAGTGCGTCAAGCTTTTCTGCAATTTCAAAAGAATCGGTTGTTAAAATACCGCCTTCACCACTGGTCAACACTTTCGTGATTTGTAAAGAGAAGCTACCCACATCTCCCATAGTACCGACTTTCTTGCCTTTATAAACTGATCCGTGTTGATGGGAACAATCCTCAAGTAAAAGAAGATTATGTTTTTGTGCTATGGCTCGAATTGCATCCATGTTGCATATAGTTCCGTAAAAATGCACTGCAGCTATAGCTTTCGTTCTTGACGT
>JALHTS010000008.1 GCA_022865965.1 Ignavibacteriaceae bacterium | reverse complement strand
CTTTCGTTCAACCATTCTGGGATCTCTTGTAAGTAATCCCTGAGCTTTAAGCGCCGGTCTGAAATCGGGATTAAGATCAATGAGCGCTCTTGCAATACCTAATCTTACTGCCTGAGCCTGACCGGTTGTTCCACCACCTTTAACATTAACTTTTACATCATACTTGCCTTCGGTTTCAGTTACCTTAAAAGGCAATAAAATATCTTCACGACTTAATAACTGCGGAAAAAACTTTTCAAATTCCTTATTATTTGCAGTTATAACACCGGAACCGTTTCTTAAAATAACTCTTGCAACGGAAGTTTTTCTTCTTCCAACATAAATTTTATCAACCATTAATTACTTCTCCATTAAGCTAATTGGTTCGGGTTTCTGTGCAGAGTGAGGATGATTTTCACCTGCATAAACTTTTAATTTCTTTATTAATTTTTTTCCCAATCTATTTTTGGGCAGCATTCCTTTAACTGCGTTCTCAATAATAAACTCAGGTTTTTTAACAAACATATCCTGAATTGATGTTATCTTCTGACCACCCGGATAACCGGAATGTCTGATATATTGTTTAAGTGTTTCTCTTTTGCCAGTTACTTTTACCTTATCAGCATTTACTATAACAACAAAATCGCCGGTATCCATGTTAGGCGTAAATATAGGTTTATTTTTGCCTCTTATAATTCTAGCAACCTTAGAAGCCAATCGACCCAATACCTGATCTTTAGCATCAACGAGATACCACTTTCTATCTGCGTCTTCGGTGCGTATGAATTTAGTTAATTTTTCTTGTTTCACGTATTTATCCTCCGAAACCTGAAATCATTCCAAATAAAGAAGCGAAAGATATATTTATACCGCTGAAAAGTCAAGATTTTTAAATAATTAAGATTAATGGCTGAGCCAGACAAAAGACTTTCAAATTTTAAGAATAGAGCGCCTTTGAACTGTTTTAATAATCTGATTAAAAGCTGTAAAATTTAATTTCTGAGACACGAAGACTACGGAAAATCCCGAATTATCAAGTTTCTGAAGATTATTCTTCAATATTCACATTCAGTTCTTGATAAAACCTAGATTTTGATATCTACATACAAAAAAATATTAAAGAGCTTACCTTACGCATCATAACTATAATCCAGTCATTCTGGCTCGTTCCGGCAGAACGGAGTTCTGACGAACTTGTCCAGAATCCGAAATATACTCTAAACTCAAAGATTCCGGACTCATTTCATTCGCCGGAATGACCTCTTGCGTAAGGTGAGTGAAAGAGTATTTTTAAGAATTATAGCAGCACTTATTATTTTATAAAAATGAGGAACCGAAATTAAAAGTTTTAATCATTCCGAAAAACCGTGGTTGAAAAGATTTGAATGCCTCTTCACCAACCATCATTAACTTTAAACTAAAATCTTCATCAGCTTCTGTTCGAAGATAAACAGTTTGTATTACATGACCTTCAATAATTTCAGGATCATTATAATAAGCTGTATAGTTATCAAACTCCATTTTGTATAGATACCTTTGCTCATTAAAATAATATTTTTCTTTTACTTCAAGATGAATATATGGCGGAGGATTATAAGTACCATCTGATGCCCAAAAAGTTACTCCGTCAAGTTTGTTCTTTACATTTTGATCAACAAACGTCCAACCTTTGGGAAACCTTATTGAGACATTGAGTGAGTGTTCCCGATAAAACTGATCTAAATTTGTGGTATCGGCATTTATATCAGCAAAAATAAATTGTTGAGCTGAAGAAATTTCTTCCGGATTTGAAAAATCATCTGGTTCTTTTTCAATTAAATCTTTCTGTTTAACAATATTTTCTGAATTAATTACTTCATTGAATTCAACTGTATAAAATACCGGATTTATCATAGCGCTATTGAGGGATAGTTTTGCCAGAACAGTTATTAAAATAAATCCAATCACATGAATTATTATTGAAGAAGAAGCATTCTTCAGCCATTTTAATAAATCTGTTTTAGAATTTTCGTTCGAGTTCATAATTGTAAAATATTATTTAAGCAAAACTTTGTACTAACTTAAAACTTTGAAGCCCTTTTCAAAATTACTAACTTTAAATTCCAATTTTTAACGAACAAAAGAAAGTCTATGAATTATCTGATTACAGGCGGTGCCGGATTTTTAGGTATCAATTTAGTACGATATTTACATTCCAAAGGTCATCACGTTGCCTCGCTCGACGTCGTTCCCTTTGATTATAAAGATATGAACGACAAAATTGAAATTATTACAGGTGATATTCGCGATAAAGAAACAGTAGAAAAAGCTGTTCAGGGGCGGGATGTTATTGTACATACTGCAGCAGCTCTTCCACTTTATAAAGCCGAAGATATTTATTCAACTGATATTGACGGTACAAGAAATATGATTGAAGCAGGAAAAAGAGCGGGTGTAAAAAGATTTATTCATATATCATCTACTGCCGTTTACGGTATTCCCGATCATCATCCTTTACTTGAAGATGATAAACTTGATGGAGTTGGTCCTTACGGTGAAGCAAAAATTCTTGCGGAAGAAGAATGTTTGAAAATGCGTAAAGAAGGAATGTGCGTGCCGATTCTTCGTCCGAAATCTTTTATCGGACCGGAAAGGCTTGGTGTTTTTGATCTACTGTATGATTGGGCTTCGGATGGTCGCGGATTCCCGATGATTGGAAGCGGAAAAAACAGATACCAATTACTTGATGTTGAAGATCTTTGTGACGCAATTTATTTATGTGCCACTCTTGATGAAAATATTGTTAATGATACTTTTAATATCGGTGCAAAAGAATTTACAACAATGAGAGAAGACTATCAGGCAGTTCTTGATTTTGCCGGACACGGAAAAAAGATAAAATCACTTCCTGAAAAACCAATTATTTTTACATTAAGAGTTCTAGAAGCAATTAAACTTTCGCCGCTTTATAAATGGGTCTACGAAACTGCTTCAAAAGATTCATTCGTATCAATCGAAAAGGCTGAAAGAATTCTTGGATATGAACCAAAGTTTTCTAACAAGGACGCTCTTCTCAGAAATTTCAAATGGTATGTTGAACACAGGAATGAATTCATAAATAAAGATGGTGTTTCACACAGAGTTCCATGGAAACAAGGAATATTAAGATTAGCAAAATATTTTTTCTAGCTTATAGACTATTAATGGTTTTAATAATATTTTATAAAAAGTAAACGAGATAAATTATTAAGGAGTTGAAAATGGCGACTAAAAAAGATTATCTGAAAGATGTCATTAAGCATATTGATATTAAACAGCATAATGTTGTTCCGATTGTTGATGCGATGAAAGATATGGCTTTCTCAGCCAGGGATTTAAATCGTGCTGCTCAAATCTATAACATGATGATAAAAGATAAAGAGTGCGGAATAATTCTTACTCTCGCCGGAAGTTTATTTAGTGCAGGTTTGAAAAAAGTGGTTTACGATTTAGTTATGAATAACATGGTCGATGCTATTGTTTCTACAGGTGCAATTATAGTTGATCAGGATTTCTTTGAAGCTCTTGGGTTCAAACACTACAAAGGGACTAAATTTGTTGATGATAATGAAATGCGCGAATTGATGATTGATAGAATTTACGATACCTATATTGATGAAGAAGAATTACGTATCTGTGATGATACAACAGCAAAAATATTAGACTCTTTAGAACCGAGACCATATTCGTCACGCGAATTACTCTGGGAATT
>JALHTS010000433.1 GCA_022865965.1 Ignavibacteriaceae bacterium | reverse complement strand
TAATCCATTACCTTTATTTCAACTCTTCTGTTGAAAGCACGATTTATCGGAGTATCGTTCTCTTTGATTGGTTTTTCTTCTCCATACCAGTTTTTATGTATGCGATTCGTTGAAATTCCTTTGGAGAGAAGGTAATTATAAACAGTGTTTACTCTTTGTTCAGAAAGCTTAGTGTTGTATTCATTAGTTCCAAAGCTATCGGTATGTCCACCGATATTAACACTTATATCCGGGAATTTATTAAGTACTTCCAAAGCATGGTCCAGAATCGCGTAAGATTCCGGTCTCAAAACATGCTTATCAAATTCGAAATGAACACCAAACAAAATTGGTTTTTCGATTTTTACTGTATCAATTTTTTCTTTATAAACTTCTTTAACTTCAGTGATATAAACAGTATCAATTCTTATTATTTCTCTGATACCTTCCGGACATTGATCGCAAAGTTCTGATTCATCTCCCTTGGAGAAGTACCAAACTAATCCTATATCAAGGGTTCCATAAGTATCGCCATTTCCGCCGAACAAACCTTTGTAATTTTCGTTTATTCTTTCATTACCGTCAATTTTATTATTTGATGCAGTTCGGTAGACAGCTTCGGTCTTTAGTGATAAAGAACTATTTAATCCCCACTCAACTCCAAGTCCGAAATTAGCCTGATAACCGCCAAAGGTTTCATCATCTAAATCAGGATTGAATGAATTTTGAGAACTAAATGCAGTTGCTCCAAATCCAAATAAGATATACGGGCTTATCATTCTGCATGGAATAAATTTGTAGAGAACATCAATATTACCTGCAAAGTGATTTACACTGTGAATCTGGTTTAAACTTCCATCATAATATTCCGATTGCATATGAAGAAAATTGACTAGGAATCTCAAACTTAAATTTTCGTTAAAATATCTTTCTAATGATACATATGCCCCGTAATTTTCATTACCCGAAAATCCCGCACCGGAAACACTGAAAAATCTTGGATAAGTACCTCCGAGCCCAAGACCCCACTTGCTTTCATATACTTGTGCTTTTATTGATGAAGTAACAATAAATAAAAACAAAATGATCAATGATTTTTTTAACATGTCTTTCTTTCGATTAAATTATTCTAATTTTACTATTGTAAATCAATAAGTATGCCGAAATAAGCATTGATATTAACAATATTTTGACTATCAGCAGTTAATAAAGTGTTTCAAATTCATTCACTATCACTTAGTTTGTTTAATGTTTAGAAACGACTAAACTTAATAATTACATTTTTTCTTTGTGAATGACTTATTTCTAATGAATTTAATTGATAATTTTACAACAGTTTGATTTTTATTGATTATTTGATCATGGGGATAAATATGTTTAAGAGAATCTATTTACTCATAATTTTTATTTTCAGTTTAAGTGTTGTATTCGCTCAATCTGAAACTAATTTTCCCAAGCAGAAGTTTTCATTCGCATTTGATGGCGGATTGAGTATTGGTTTTACAGATTACCAGGAACAAAATTATGG
>JALHTS010000432.1 GCA_022865965.1 Ignavibacteriaceae bacterium | reverse complement strand
CTATGAGAATATTGGTTCGATTGAAAAATCTATGATCTCATTTGTTGGCGAGAATCATGATATGCCGTTTGACTTCAATGCAAGGCAGCTCATGAACCATTTTGCTGTAGCATTTTTTGGTTATTACCTTCAGGGACATGAAGATTATAAACAGTACTTCTCAGAGGATTATGTGAAGCAGTTTGATAACCTGGCGTGGGGATTTTATGAAGGGGATTAATCCATAAATGAGTTGATAGATACCATTCCAGGTTACTGGAGCAAAGGATTATTTAATTCTAAAGAGCAAAAGAGATATCTGTAATCGCAAAATAGAATGAGCACGCAGCCCTCAAGAGGGTGCTTCGTGAGGGTACGAACCCTAAACCAATGGCGTTAGCTATTTAACCATTAAACTTATAGTCCGCTGACGATATCTCCTTTGTTAACTGATTCCCCCTGTTTCCTCCCTTCCCTTGAGCGCCAGTTTTTATTTCGGAGAGAGCCAAGACATCTCCCCTTATATCATTCTCTGAGCATCCTACAAGTACTGTTTGACTATGCGTTTCAAATTATATATAATTTAAATATCTTACAGGTGTGTATGAAGGCGAAAACCAACTCATATTAAGGAGGTGAGATTAGAAAAATAACTTAACTATAGGCTAACTATTGAAAAGGAGTTTGCAATGAGCATAAATTCGTATTATCAAATTGAAAAAGAAATCTCCGAATATCTGACACCTGGAGAGAAATTGGTTTCCGTGGCTGTTTTAAAAGAAATACCCGCTATATATAAACTCATGCTTACAAGAGGATTCGCAGGGTTGTTTTCTCAATTGTATATTATGGGTATCACTGGTAAACGCATCGTCTTACTGCCTATTAACCAGAAAGGGGAAATAGACAAAAGCAAGATACCTGACTATATCGAATTCAAAGATGTAGAAATCCAGGATAAATTTATCTTCAATCCAATGTTTCACATTCAGATAAATCGAAAAGATAAGCTGCTAGATCTTCGTTTTGCGTCTGGCTTTAAATCAATAAATTTGCATAAATACGAGTTTATTTCCGCATTTTTCAATTCTAAAAGTTCTCTAAAAAATGAGTAGGCTTCCAACATAATATATTAAGTTGGATTGGTGAATCTTAATTTCCTGACCTGGCATCTACTTGTCATTTATAAAGCAATTGAAAAACTATCTTAAATTAAATATTATTTATGCTCTTATTCTAAAAAGGAACTGATATGTAAAATTTTTAGCATCCACAATGAAAGTGGACTCTATTCGGAAATCACAAAGTGCTTACTTGTTCATTATTAAACCAATGGCTTATCATTAATATGGGATTGTTTATTAAAACAAAACCCAACATATAGGGAGAATCAAAAGGATAAACTACCATATTTGGGAAATGAGCGCGCAGGGGCTCGAACCCTGAACCAATGGCTTAAAAGGCCACTGCTCTACCATTGAGCTACGCGCCCAGCAACGCATAATTCTAGCATGACCTTTCCCTCACGTCAACCTGATTTCAGATTAAAATTACCTCAACG
>JALHTS010000431.1 GCA_022865965.1 Ignavibacteriaceae bacterium | reverse complement strand
TCTTATGAGACAGTCTCAGCTGAGGATCGCTATGAATGATTATCAGCTATTTAGCCTACTTAGGGAGTAGGGTCATAAGCTGGGTCAAAAGCTGCAAGATGACTGTAAGAACCGGCTAAAAGATTATTGTATAATATTGTAATACCTTGATTCTCAACTACTAATGATAGTTGACCTTCAAGATAAAGGATATTTGAATTTTCAATTTCTATACATGCCGCAAGTGCAGCATCTAATTTATCTATCGACGCATAACCATCATACAGAGCCTGAAAATCTGGAAAATCCGGAGTTAGATCCGGGAATTCTCCCTCACCAAATGTTAGTATTGGATCATCAATTTCATATTTTACAAGCAACTTTGATATTTGGTCCATATGCTTCTGTTCGCTAGATGCGATATTCAAAAATGCTGGATAACTATCTTCTACCTCTCCTAAAGTTGTATAAACATCATGAGCTAGTTTTTCTGCTAGTACCATATAAATTAATCCCTCAGTTTCAACTGGATCAATTTCAACTGGAGTGAGCTCCTGTTGTTTTAATAAATCGTCAGGTGTTAATACCTGGTCTTCCTGATTACATGCCATCAGGAATATTGCGATGAGCAAAAAGCTCAAAACTGCAAGAATTTTTTTTACGTTCATTTGGTTCCTCAAAAATTTATGATTTATAAAAATGACTATATTATTTCAATAGCCACTAATTCTGAAATAGAAAAAAGTTATGCACCAGCCTCTTTATTTTGGGGATCAGAGTATCACCAAACTCCCTGGGTCACTTACAATAAATCGGCATTTAAACAAATTTACTATTTGTATTAAGCAGTAAATTTTTTGAGAACAGTTTTGAAAAATAATCATCGCAACCGATTTCTATGAACTTTTGACTTCGACTGAAAAGCCGCTATCATATTTATTTAAAAAAGGAGCTAAAGTCCTTTGATCTTTTTTGCTAATTATGAAACTGCCTCATAAGTAAAATTTCTTATGAGACAGTCTCAGATAACTGATCGCTATAATAGATTATCAGTTATTTAGCCTAGTTATGGTAGTTCTATAGTTCGCTAAGTGTAGTAAAAACTAAAAGATGGTTGTCTGAACTAACTAAAAGATTACCGTATAAAGTTGTAAGAAATACATGCAGAGGATCTGCTAGACCTTTATAATAAGTATAATCAGTGCTAATTGAATTTTCAATTGTTATACCTGCTTGAAGTGCTACTGCTAAGTCCACCACTAGAACATAACCGTCATACAGCTCCTGTAGATCCGTATCCTCGAATTCTCCCGGACCATATCCTAATGTTGGATCAAGATCTATTGGTATCTCAACATCCTGAAATGTATGATTATTAAGCATAGCTATTAACCTGTTCATATGTTTCTGTTCTGTGTCTCCGATATTCGAAAATTCTATTACTTCGCCCCAATCTTCATATAAAGTTGAATAATCATAGAAAGTTAAATAAACATCACGATCTAGTTTTTCCGACCATATC
>JALHTS010000046.1 GCA_022865965.1 Ignavibacteriaceae bacterium | reverse complement strand
CCCTGGACGATTGCCAAATGTTTTGACACTTCAACAGTACTGTCTGACTTTATTTCTTCAGAAGATTATAAACTAACTCTTGATGAAACAATTACACTTAAAGTAAACGGTGAGATCAGACAAAATGATCAGTTGAGCAAAATGATCTTCAATCCAACTCAAATAGTTGAGTACATTTCTTCTTTGATGACACTTGAACCAGGCGACTTAATATTTACCGGAACGCCAAAAGGTGTAACTAAAGTTAATAGAGGAGATAAACTTGAGGCTGAAATAGAGGGCATAGCTAAACTAACTTGTGAAGTAAAATAAAATACTTTGCATTTACTTGTTCAGATTTGCAAGTGCTTTTTTTATCAGATCTTCTAAAGCGTAATTTGAATTTTCAATCAATAGTTCCCGTACAACTTTTTCTGCAACTTTAACATTGTAACCAAGTGTTGTTAAAGCAGAAATTGCTTCGCTCTTAATACTTGGCTGAACTGTGGTAAACTCTCCGGCAGAAATGCCTTCAATTTTTGATCTTAATTCAAGAACTAATCTTTCGGCAGTTTTTCTTCCTATTCCGGGAACAGCGGTTATTCGGGCTATATTTCCTTCTTCTATTGCTTCTTTTAATGATTCAACAGAAATTCCGGATAAAAGTCCAAGCGCTATTTTAGGGCCAATGCCACTTATTGAAATTAGCAGTTCAAACATTTCTTTTTCAGACTCGGTGAAAAATCCGTAAAGTGAAATTGAATCTTCTTTAACATGAGTATGAATAAAAAGAGAAACATCTTCTTTATCAACTATCTTTTCAAAAGTGTTGATAGAAATGCCGACTTTATAACCAACTCCGTTTACATCTAAAATGATTTGAGTTGGTTTTGAAGAAATTATTTTACCTTTAAGATAACCTATCATTATTAATTAAAAGATTTAAAGATTCCAAAATTTAAAGATTAGAGTGTGAATATTGATAAAATAAAAGATTTTGCTCTATTGAGTTTTTCTTTAACAATATGGTTTTTTAAATATTTTTTAAAGTTAGAAAGCTGAGTGATAATATTAATTGATGTTTCATAGTTCTTATCAAAATCATCTTTGTTTATATACTTCAAATCGAGGGCAACATAAAGCATAGATCTTACTTCACCTGCGGAACCTTTCGAGTATCCTAAAAATTGTATAAACTCTTTATTATTATTTCTTTCAAAACCCTCCGCTATATTATTCATAATTGAAACTGCGGCTTTTTGAATCTGTTCTTTGAGTCCATAATCTTTTTTGAAAACATCAGAAACAGTTAACTCATAAATTGATTTAACATATTTTCGTGAATCTTGCCAAACCTGTAAATCTTCAAATGTTGCTGCTTTCATTCCACCACCTAATTATTTTCAACTCTTAAAAATAATCTTTTATTCTTTCAATCTTTAAATCCTTTAATTATCGAATTACCCTTTCCGGATAAGCTTCAATAAAAGACTTCCAGCTTTTTGTTTTTTTTGATGGAGTTTTCATTCTAAAAGCGTGACACAACGCAGTTGCAAGCGCATCACTTTCATCAAGCTTCATTTTTGATGATTGTAAATTAAGCAAAGTTTTAATCATAAAACTAACCTGCTCCTTTGAAGCTGCGCCTTTTCCAACAACTGATTTTTTAATTTCTCTTGGTGAGTATTCGCTTACTGGTAATCCGTTATGAACAGCAGCAAGAATTGAAACACCCCGTGCATAGCCAATCTTCATAGCGGATTGAACATTCTTTCCGTAAAAAGCAGTTTCAATTGAAAACTCATCCGGTTTGAACAATTTGATTATGCGATCAAGCTCATTATAAATAATTTCAAGTCTTCGAGGAATAGGTTTAGAAGAGGGAAGTTTTATAATACCGCTTGAAATTCTTGCAAAAGAACTTCCCGATTGTTTGATAATTCCGTATCCCGTAATAGTAGTTCCGGGATCAACTCCGAGTATAATCATTTAATTAGTTTAAGATCATAATTTAGAATGAAAGATTAGTCTTTATTCTGTTATATCAGCATTGGAATAAACATTCTGAACATCATCACAGTCTTCGAGTGATTCTATAAGTTTCATTACTTTTTCAGCATCCTCGCCCTTTACTTCTATCAAGTTTTTTGCAACCCATTGAAGCGAAGCATTTTCAATTTCCAAACCTTTTTCAGCCAACGCTTTTCTTACAGTTTCAAAAAATTCTATTGATGTACTAACTTCAAAAAAATCTTCTTCAGTTTGCAAATCATCTGCACCGGCTTCAATGATAATATCCATAATATCATCTTCGGTTTTACCCTGCTTTGGTAAAGTCACAATCCCTTTTCTGTCGAACATCCATGCAACAGAACCACTTTCACCAAGACTACCGCCATTTTTACTAAAGTGATGTCTTACTTCTGCAACGGTTCTGTTTTTATTATCAGTTGCAACTTCAACAAGAACTGCAACACCGGCAGATCCGTATCCTTCATAAGTAAATTCGTGATAAGTAACGCCTTCAAGTTCACCGGTAGCTTTTTTAATTGCACGATCAATGTTATCCTGCGGCATATTTTGTGCTTTTGCATTATCAACAGCTAATCTTAGTCGTGGATTACCGGCAGGATCACCGCCGCCATGTCTGGCAGCAATAGTAATTTCTTTTATAAGCTTTGTAAAAATCTTTCCTCTTTTTGCATCTATGGCTGCCTTTTTACGTTTAATAGTTGCCCATTTGGAGTGACCGGACATTTTATTAGCTCCTAATTAATTTTTTCTGTTTTACTTGCAGTAATATCTTTTAATCTAAACTGTGGAAAAGTTCTTCCGTCTCTTACTGTCTTATCAATTGTGAAAACAATATCGAGCTTTACATTCTTGCTTTTTATTAAATCAAAGTATTCTGATAAATTAAACCCAATTGTATCAAACACTTTATCAGATCCATTTTGTTTAAATGTAGCGATAATATGATTATTACCAACTATTCTTGGTGAGTTAACCACCTCAACTTCTTCAGCAAAAAAAACGGGACGCATATTTCCCGGTCCGAATGGTGAAAATTCATCAAGTATTTTTATAAACTTAGGAGTGATTTCAGAGAATTTTACTTTAGAATCAATAATTACTTCAGGAAAAAGATCCTCTTCAGAAATCGATTCTTTTACAATCTGATTAAATTTATCTTTAAAATCATTTAACTTATCAAGTTCAATTGCCAGTCCGGCTGCCGCCTGATGACCACCGAAGTGAATTAGCATATCTTCACACTTCTGAAGAGCTTCGTAAATATTAAAATTAGCAATACTTCTTGCAGAACCTTTTGCAACACCATCGATTGTAGTAAGCATGATTGTGGGGCGGTAATATTTTTCTACTAGTCTCGATGCAACAATTCCAATTACCCCAGGATGCCATTCTTCCTGATGAAGTACAATTGCCATCTCATTAT
>JALHTS010000430.1 GCA_022865965.1 Ignavibacteriaceae bacterium | reverse complement strand
TTCACTCTTTACTGATTCCAGATGTTCTAATAATTTTTTCCTGATTGGTTCATTAAGATATTTTTCTAAAACGATTGAATAGACTTTGCGTCCGCTTTGGGTTATAACATAACCGTGATGAGATTCTTCTGATAAGGCAATATGAAGGATAAGCTTGTTATATCGTTCATTTAGGTGATGACCGTGTGATCTCCAGTCAGATTGATAGTTATCAATTTCAACATCACCGTTGAAAGTCAGATTACCAATTCGTATTCTGGCATTGTGAAAATCAGGTCCGGCAAGATCGACATTTTTTTGACCCGGATCAAGAATTTCGACCTTAAGTCCATCCGAAGTTATAAAACCATTTGAATAATCTTTTTTCTCCCAGATCTGATATATAACTTCTTCTGGTATTCTGGATTTATTAGATGTCATTTTTAGTCAAAACAGTTTTTATGCTCAAAAATACTTCGTACCAAATTATAAAATCTGAGAATAAATTCAAGCTAGACTTAAAGTACTAAAATTATTTTTTCAGCACAAAAGCTAAGAGAGAATATTTTTTACTGTTAAATTTAACTTGTAGATTTCATTATAAGCAGATTTATCAAAATCATTTGATGAATCTTTATAGATAATTCCCCTGCTTACATTAACAAAATAATTTTTTCTTTTATTATTCTTAAAAACTTCAACAACATCTTCTAATTTTCCACCCTGTGCGCCAACACCGGGAAGCAGTACAGGAAGATCGTTTATAAGATTCATATTATCATTTAGTTCTTCAACCTTTGTAGCACCGAATACTATACCACAATTGTTTTTATTATTCCATTTTTTTACTGACTGAATTACTTTCTGGTAAACAAATGATCCTTCTTTTAACTCAAGCTTCTCAAAGTCATTTGCGCCAGGATTGGAAGTTAATGCAAGTATAAAATTCAGTTTATCTTCGTATTCAAGAAACGGTGACAATGAATCAAATCCCATATATGGATGAAGCGTAATTGCATCAAAACCGAAAACATCATAAACAGAAGTCGCATACATTTTAGAAGTATTTCCTATATCACCTCTTTTTGCATCACCGATTGTTAGAATATTTTCCGGGATAAACTTAAGAGTTTTTTCAAGATTCTTTAATCCTTCTAACCCATCAGCTTCATAAAAAGCAAAATTCAATTTATATGCTGCAGCCTGATTTTTAGTTGCTTCAATAATTCTTCGGTTAAATTCTAAAACAGGATTTATTTCTTTAAGAACTGTTTGAGGAAGCTTCTTGAAATCTGTATCCAGACCGACACAAATAAATTTATTTTCTTGATTTCTGAATATTAATTTTTCAAGTGCAGTCATATCAGGTAAAACTCTTTCTGTTCCGATAAATATTTGCTACTATACCAAGCATTATCCAATTTACTAAAAGTGAACTTCCACCATAACTAACAAAAGGCAGTGGTATTCCGATTACCGGAAATATTCCAACGACCATTCCAACGTTTATAGCGTAATGAAAAAAGTAAACAGATACCACACCGATAATAAGTAAACTTAAATATTCATCCTTGGTTGTTGATGCAAGTTTCAGCAAACGTATAAATAGTAAAGTAAACAGAATTAGTACAATAACTGAACCGATAAAACCAAATTCTTCACCAACTACACAGTATATAAAATCTGTCCATTGTTCGGGAATATACTGGAGCTGTGTTTGATTGCCAGATAAAAATCCTTTACCGAATAATCCGCCTGAACCAATTGCAACTTTTGCTTGGATAGAATTATAACCGGAACCAAGCGGGTCTGTCATAGGGTCAATAAAAGATTGTATCCTTCTTTGTTGATGAGGACTGAATGCTTTATAAACATAATCAGTAAAAAAACCTGCGGCTATATTTAGTGCAAACACTGAAGCACTAAAGAAAATATCTTTACGAAAAATCACGAGAATTGTACCAATTACAATGAGCGATCCTATGAGTGAATAAGTACCAAATAAAGAAGCAAT
>JALHTS010000045.1 GCA_022865965.1 Ignavibacteriaceae bacterium | reverse complement strand
GGAAGAGAAATGGAAAAATTCGATCATCTTGAAGGATTAAAACTTCAGCTTAAAAGAAAACCTCTTCCACTACCGAAATTGGTGATTGCGAAAAAACCTATAAACGAACTCAAGTTTGAAGATTTTGAATTGACTGGATATCAACATCACGAAAAAATCAGATTCGGAGTTGCCGTTTGAAAATTTCTATTATTGTTGCGGTGGCAAAAAACAATGTAATTGGAAAAGCCAGCGGCGAAATGCCGTGGCATATTAAAGAGGAGTTTCAGCATTTTAAGAAAACTACTTTCGGTCATACTGTAATAATGGGAAGAAAAACTTTTGAAACTCTTGGAAAGACTCTCAAGGGAAGACAGAACATTATTGTTTCAAGAAATGTATCTTACTCTGTAAGTTTTTCTGATGTACTGATTTTTAACAGTCTTGATAATGCAATTGAATATTGCAGAGAAAAAAGTGAGAAACAAATATTTATAATTGGCGGCGGCGAGATTTATCGTCAGGCAATTTCCTTTGCAGATGAAATGATAATTTCAAGAATGAAATTTGAAGCGGAAGGCGAAGTAAAATTTCCTGAGTTTAATAAAAATATTTGGAAAGTTGTTTCAACAGAAGATCATGAACAATTTGAGGTATTCCGATACGAAAGAATCAAGTAATGTCATTAAGTAAAATCAAAATATTGCCTGAAAATCTTGCTAACAAAATTGCTGCCGGTGAAGTAGTACAAAGACCTGAATCAGTTGTTAAAGAACTTCTTGAAAATGCAATTGATTCCGACGCTAAAAACATAGAAGTAATTATCAAGCAAGCAGGTAAAGCTCTTATCCAGGTTTGTGATGATGGTTCCGGAATGAATGAAGATGATGTAAAGCTTTGCATTCAAAAACATGCAACAAGTAAAATATCTGATTATGCAGATCTTGAAGCTTTACAAACACTTGGTTTCCGTGGTGAAGCACTTAGTTCAATTGCTGCAGTGAGTCAGTTTGAAATTAAAACTGAAACTCGTGATGAAGAAATCGGTACTTTACTAAAAATTGAAGGTGAGAATCAGATCACTGTTGAAAGAACTTCTGCATCCAAAGGGACTTGTGTCTCGGTTAAAAATCTCTTCTACAATACTCCGGCAAGAAGAAGATTTTTAAAAACAGATGGAACGGAATTAAAACATATTATTGATACATTCAATAAAAGCGCATTAAGTCATCCCGAGATTTCTTTCAAGTATTATAACAATGATAGTCTTGTATTTGATTATCCTTCATCTGCTACCGAGGAAAGATTAAAACAAGTATTTGCTGATAACATCTTAAATGGTGTAATTCCCGTTAATGAAGATACCGAATATATCTCTTTAAATGGTTACATCGGCAAACCAGCAATGATGACGAAGAGCAAAAGTGATCAATATCTTTTTCTGAATAAAAGATTTGTTGTAAGCAAACAGATAAATCACGCTGTGTTCAAAGCTTACGAGAACATTCTTGAAAAAGGTGACTATCCTTTCTTTGTTTTATTCCTCACAATTGATCCTTCAAAAATTGATGTGAATATTCATCCATCAAAGCTTGAAGTAAAATTTGATGATGAAAGAGATGTTTATCATTTTGTAATGGCAGTTATCAAAAAGAGTCTTGGAATGTTTGATCTTGTCCCAACTATGGCTTTCGAAGAAAGTGATGAAAAAGAAAAATTGAGATTCGATCCATTCAACAAGACTTCTCAAGGTGATTTTTCGGATCGCCCAACCGCTTCAGGAAGGCAAACAAGAGTCCCGGTAACTGATAAAGAAATTGATTTAGTGTTTGGTTCATTGACTTCAGATATTCAACGAAAGGAAAACTCATTACTCACTAATTCATTTCTTGAAGATGAAGACAAACAAATTCTTTCGGGAAGTAAAACTTTTGAAAGTAAGGTAAAAGGTCCTGAAGAGACAACTTTTATTACACAACTTCATAATAAATATATAATTTCACAGATAAAATCCGGCTTGATGATTATAGATCAGCATGTTGCTCATGAAAGAATATTATATGAAAAAGTGTTAAACCGGCTTGAAGCGAATATGCCGTTTTCACAGCATTTGCTTTTTCCTTTAACTATTCAGTTTGATCCGGGAAGTTATGGAATACTTGAAGAATTAGATTCTCTATTAAATAGATTAGGTTTTCAATTAAAGTTCTTCAGCAAAAATACAGTTATTGTTGAAGGGGTTCCGGAGGATATTAAAAACGGATTTGAAGAAAGAATTCTCAGAGAATTTATTGAAGAATATTCGATCAATCAAAGAGAGAAAAAATTAGAGCAGAGAGATAATATTGCTAAATC
>JALHTS010000429.1 GCA_022865965.1 Ignavibacteriaceae bacterium | reverse complement strand
ATTATGGAAAACGGTTATTAGTGGAAACACCTATCGCGGAACAATCATTAACAAGAAGAAAAATGACGAACGATATTGGAGCCAGCAGACAATTACACCAATGAAAAATAAAAATGGGGAAATCACCAACTTTGTCTCTGTTCTAAAGGACATTACAGAACTAAAGGAGAGGCAAGAACAAGAGTTTCGGTTAAAAATTGCTTGTGAATTGCAGCAAAGATTATATAAATCAAAAATTTCAGTCCAGGGTTATGACATTGCCGGGAAAACTTATTCAGCCGTTGAAACATGTGGTGATTATTTCGATTTTATTCAAATGAAAGATGGTTCTATCGGGATAGTTATTGGTGATGTCTGTGGTCATGGAATTGGAGCTGCACTGATTATGGTTCAGACGCTGGCTTCTTTGCGAGCAATTGCAAAATTTGAAACAGATCCCGGAGTAATCCTTACTCATCTTAATCAAGCACTTGCAGACAACCTCGACGACACACACTATGTAACACTAATATTAGCAATACTTGATCCTAAACAGAATTTATTAGAATATGTTAGTGCCGGTCATCTACCGGCCTACTTGCTGAAAAATTCAGATGAGAATGATGAAATACTGGAGAGTACGGGCATTCCTTTGGGCGTATTAAAAGACTATACATATTATAAAAGTAAACCTATCAAGCTTGCACCGGGGAACATTTTGGCTCTCATTACTGATGGGGTTGTTGAGGCAAGATTGCATGATGACACCGAATTTGGGTTTGATCGGACTTTGGGTATCATAAAATCTAATCGCGACGCTACTGCAAATCAGATTATCGAACATATTTATAAGGCGACCCGTTCTTTTGTAAAAAACCGAACGCAGGAAGACGACATCACATCGATTATCTGTAAAGTTGATTTCTAGTTATATGTAACCTTTCGTGGAACAGTGAATGTTTTTTTACTGTAATATTTTTAGTTCACGATCGAGTATTAATATATTTCTACCTTATTGAATTATATCCTCCCAAAATCCCATTTTTAGATAGGATTATCTGCCATAGTTGATTTTTATTTCTTGCACGAAATGCTCCGGCGCTTGAGAGTAAAAAGTATTTCCACATCCTGTAAAAACGTTCACTATATTTATTTTTTAACTGGTCCCAACTATATTCAAAATTATGATACCAGGACATTAATGTTTTATCATAATCTGCGCCTATATTGTGCCAATCCTCCATAACGAACAAACCCTCTATTGCTTTACCAAGTTGTGATATTGAAGGCAGCATACCGTTTGGAAAAATATATTTGTGAGTCCATGCATCCGTGCTCTTTGTTGAACGAACCTCTCCAATAGTATGAAGTAAAAAAAGTCCATCATCACACAGATTTCTCCTGGCAATTTTGAAAAATTCACGATAATTTTTATAACCTACGTGTTCGATCATTCCAACAGATACAATGCGATCGAATTGTTCGTTGACTTCTCTGTAATCCTGCAATTTAAATTCAACCGGAAGCCCTTTGCATAGTTCTCTTCCTAAAGCAACTTGTTCCTTTGAAACAGTGATTCCGATGACTTCCACATTATATTTATCCGCGGCATATTTCCCGAAAGCACCCCAGCCGCAGCCAATATCAAGAATTCTCATTCCTGGTTTCAAATACAATT
>JALHTS010000428.1 GCA_022865965.1 Ignavibacteriaceae bacterium | reverse complement strand
TTTATCAATAGCATATTCCTGAACACCAAGACGTGTATCTTCAACATTTGCCTGCACGACTATTGCTCCGTAACCATCTCGCTGATGATCTTTGTAAAGTTTTACTCTTCTTTTCAAATCAACTGTATCAAGTACTTTTCCTTTCTTTATTATTGACTCATCGTCCATGCCAGTAACATTTTCTCCAATCGTTAATCCGGTACCGGCAAGAGCAGAACCTATTGCTAAACCTTCCCAATTGTTCTTTGCAATATTTGTTGAACCAATACCAGGTATGATCCAAGGATAGCGGAAGTGAACTCCTTTGTCATGACCAAAGCGCACATCAATTTTAACATTTGGGAAGATAGCTTTATCACTGTCGGGTTCAATACCATGAGCACCAACTGCTGTTCCCATTATATTAAAGTGGGAATAATCGACAGGGTAAATTTTTTCTGAAGCAGTTGTAATTACTCCAAAAGGTTGCGGGTAGATTACCTCATGTCCCCGATATGCGGACTTTCCAATTTCGCACATTCCAATACAGCCATCAACACATGTAACGCACATTCCAGACGAAGGCGTAATCGAGCCCTCTGTTCTGTTTTTTGTCAAAGTTGCCGCTGAAGAATTTACTCTTGAGTACAACATTTTTAGATTCTCCTTTATTCAGATTTAGTTTTAATTTCACATGCTACACAGGGATCCATGTAACACATCATATTTTCAAAATTTTCTTTTTCCAAACAAGGCGGTGTCAGATTTGCACAACCGCCGCATATTGCTTTGTCAGGTTCAGTAAATGTACATCTTAATTGACAAGCGGGACAAACGTAAATACATCCTCCGCACAAACGGCATACTTCCGACTTAATGTCGAAAGGTGTACCAATACTGCGATGATCACCGCGGCCGCGAAAACCAATGGCCTTTGCCATCATTTGTTCTTCACACATTCGTACACAGAGTCCACACAAAATACAATCCTCGTGCTCTTGTTTGAATCTCTGTTGTCGAACTCCCAACTCTGATGCAATGTCCTGAATAATTTTTGATTGAGGGCATGATGCCAATAAAAGTTCAACTATCATCTTCCTGGCTTTTACAACACGTGTTGAAGCGGTTCTTACATTCAAACCTTCCTGAACAAGAGAAGTGCACGATGTAACAAGTTTTGATTTGGTACCTTCCCCGATTTCCACGACACAAAGACGACAGGCTCCATAAGGTGAAAGCCCTTCCATATGACATAAGGTCGGAATAGGAAATCCCATAAATTGAGCCGCTTCAAGAAGAGTTATTCCTTCTTCAACGGTTATTGTTAATCCATTCATTTTAAGATTAATCATTGTGGATCTCCTCGCTTTCGATGAGTTCTGATTTTTTATCTTTTGTTTGATCATGGATAAATTCAAGATCACATCTCATACATCTACGGGCTTCATAGGTTGCTTCTTTAACTGACAGCGTGAGTTCAACTTCATTCAAGCTAGATTTTCTTTCTTCTACCGGGATAGTGGGAAGTGTAACTCTTTTCGTCTCTTCATCAGAAACTTCAACCGGTGGAACATAGACTTTTGGTAATCGAATTTCCGGAGGTTGTTTCAATTCTTCTTTCATTAAATATCTATCAATCATAATTGCAGTTTTCTTTCCTGCTGCAATTGCATCTACCACGGTATTAGGACCGGTTACAACATCACCACCGGCAAAGACACCAGCACGATTTGTTTGAAGTGTTTCTTCATCCACAATCAGAGTGCCCCATTTGTTAACATTTATATTCATTGATGATATGTAATCAACATCCGGAGTATCGCCAATGGTTATGATGAGCGTATCAAAGAACATAAATTCTTCTGAGCCGGGAATAGGAACAGGGTTTCTTCTGCCGCTTGAATCTACATCACCGAGCTTATTCTTTATAAATTTAACTCCGGAAAGTTTGTCCTTTTCAGATTCAATTTTTATCGGTGATACTAAAGTGACTAAGTTTACTCCTTCTTCAATTGCAGCATCTATTTCGTGTTGAAGCGCCGGCATTTCTTGCCGGGTTCTTCGGTATAGTAAGGTTACACTTTTAACATCATTCTGACGCAGTGAAACACGTGCAGCATCTATTGCTGAGTCACCACCGCCAATTACACCGACACGTCCTATAGCAAGATTTTTACCCTTTAAGTTAAAAGCTTTGAGGAATTCAATTGCCGGGAATACACCTTTAAGGTTTTCTCCTTCAATGTTGAGCAATTTGCTTTTATGAGCCCCCATTGCCAGGAATATCGCACTGTATCCCTGATCAAACAGACCATCAATAGTTATATCTTTTCCTAATACAGTATTTGTGCGAAGTGTTATGTTTTTATCAATAAGCGCATCAATTTCTTTTTTAATTACTTCCCGTGGAAGTCTGTAAGACGGAATACCACTTGTAAGCATTCCACCAGGGATTTCATCTTTCTCGAACACTGTTATTTTATAACCTTTAATTGACAGATAATGTGCAGCAGTTAATCCTGCCGGTCCGGCGCCAACAACGGCAACTTTAAATTTTGATTTGCGATTGTCTTTTTCTCTAACAGGTTTATAAGTCGATGGCTCAATCTTGTCGGTTATAAATCTTTTAAGTGCTCTTATTGCAATTGCTTGACCACCACTCGTTCCTGACCGACACATATATTCACAAGGATGACTGCATACTCTTGCACAAACAGAGGGGAATGGGTTTGCTTCGCGTATGGCAAAATATGCTTTTTCATATTCACCACCGGCAATATGAGCAATATATCTCCAGGCCTCTGTACCGATCGGACAGGTTGCTTGACAAGGAGCACCTACAAGGTCACTACATACTCCTGCGGAACATTTTTTCTGATTGATATGCTCAAGGTATTCTTTCCTGTAATACTTTATAGTTGATAATACGGGATTAGCAGCGGTCTGTCCCAAACCACACATAGATGTGTCTTTAACTACAAGAGCTAGTTCTTCAAGCAAAGCTAATTTTTCCATCGTTCCAAGACCCATCGAAATATCTTTAAGCAATTCATACATGCGCTGAGTTCCTTTTCTGCAAACAAAACACTTACCGCACGATTCATCTTTTAAGAAATTAGTAAAGTATTTTGCAAGATCTACCATACAAGTTCTTTCATCCATAACAATCATACCGCCGGAGCCCATTATAGAACCTGCTGATGAAAGACTGTCGTAGTCAATTGGCAAATCAAATTTTTCTATTGGTATGCAGCCGCCTGAAGGACCGCCAGTCTGGACAGCTTTAATTTTTGCTCTGCTTGGTGCGCCTCCTCCAATATCGAAAATAATTTCTTTTATAGTAATTCCCATAGGTACTTCTACCAAGCCGGTATTCTTTACTTTTCCTACCAAGCTAAAAATCTTTGTACCTGAATTATTCTTTGTACCGATTTTTGAGTATTCCTTTGAACCAAGCTTAATGATGATTGGAATGTTAGCCCAGGTTTCTACATTATTAATTACAGTTGGTTTTCCATTAATACCTTTTTCAATTGGGAATGGAGGACGTTGACGGGGCTCTCCCATTTTACCTTCAACCGATTTGATAAGTGCGGTTTCTTCACCGCAAACAAAAGCACCCGCACCTCTTACAATATTAATATCGAAAGAGAATTCTGTTCCTAAAATATTTTCACCGAGCAAACCAATTTCGTTGGCACGTCTTAATGCAATTATTAAATGCTTTATTGCAAGCGGATACTCATTACGAACGTAGATAATTCCGGTGGTGGCGCCTGTGGCAAATGCGCCTATTAACATTCCTTCGATGATACTGTGAGGATTTCCCTCCAACAGACTTCGGTCCATGTATGCACCCGGGTCGCCTTCGTCAGCATTACAAACCAGATATTTTTCTTTTCCATTTCTTTGGGCAGCCAGCATTTCCCATTTTGTTCCGGTTGAAAAACCGCCGCCGCCACGACCTCGTAAGCCGGAAGACTTAATTTCCTGAACTACCCATTTTGAATCTGATGATTCTAGTGCTTTAATAAACGAATCGTAACCACCAACCTCGAAGTATTGAAATAACCTTATTGGATCTATTCTTTCATTTAACGATAGAAGAGTTCGTTTTTGTTTTTTGTAGAATGGAATGTCATCTTGTTTAATAATCGGCGTGCCTGTCTCCGGGTGATGAAAAAGTAAATCACTTAAAATTTCATCACGATAAATGGACTTTATGATTTTACTCATATTTTCCGTTGTCACCTTCGGGTAAAAGATACGGGAAGGCTCAATTAATACAGAGGGTTCCATTTCACAGAATCCGTGACATCCTGTAATGCGAAGGTGGATTTTATTAGTTAATCCGTTTGCAATCAGTTCGCGTTTAGTTATGCGGAT
>JALHTS010000427.1 GCA_022865965.1 Ignavibacteriaceae bacterium | reverse complement strand
TGCGGCATTGCAGAAGAACCTTTTTGTCCTTTAGAAAAATATTCTTCTACTTCTAAAACTTCTGTTCTTTGAAGATGTCTTATTTCAATTGCAATCTTTTCTAAAGATGCACCGATAACTGCTAGTGTTGTTAAAAATTCTGCATGTCTGTCTCGTTGAATTACCTGAGTTGAAACTGGAGCAGCTTTTAAACCCATTTTTTCACAAACATATTCTTCAACTTTTGGAGAAAGATGTTCAAAAGTACCAACCGCACCGGAGATTTGTCCAACCGAAATTGAATCGATAGCGTTTTTAAGTCTGAAGATATTTCTTTTATTTTCTTCGAACCATAAGGCAAACTTTAATCCCAAAGTCGTTGGTTCAGCGTGAATTCCATGAGAACGTCCAACACAGATTGTGTCTTTATGTTCAATGGCTTTTTTCTTCAATTCATCTTTAAGATTATATAATCTCTTTAATAATATTTCGCCTGCAGATTTCATCTGAAATGATAATGTAGTATCAAGAATATCTGATGAAGTCATTCCATAATGTATGTGACGGGATTCAGGACCAACAAATTCAGCCACATTTGTTAAAAAAGCAATAACATCGTGTTTAGTAGTTTCTTCAATTTCTAAAATCTTTTTTATATCGAATCGTGCTTTCTTTTTTATTACTTCTACATCTTCCTTCGGTATTTCATTTAATTCAGCACGAGCTTCACACGCAAGAATTTCTATCTTTAACCAGGTATTAAACTTGAATTCGTCTTCCCAAATTTTTCCCATTTCGGGTAATGTGTAACGCGGGATCATTTATTTTTCTCCAGTTTCATTCTTTTAGTTAACTCTTTGTTATCTCTTGCAATTTTTACGGAGATTGTTTGATTGGCACGGAACTCCTGAAAGACCCCATATATAGTATTCTCGTTGTTAATTTTAAATTCTTCAACTTCTAAAATAATATCACCAACGCGGATATCAGATTTATCGGCAGGGGAGTTAGGAGTGACTTGTGTAACAATTACTCCTCTTGAACTTGATAAATTATAATAACGAGCAATTCCTTCGTCTATCGTTTGGATCCTAATTCCAATTTGAAAATCTCTGTCTATTGAATTCTTTTCTTTCAGTTCGGTAACTATTTTTCTTACTTTATTAATTGGAATAGCAAATCCGAGTCCAATATTTCCTCTTGTTCCACCAGCAGTAAAAATTAAAGTATTCATCCCGATAACTTCACCAAGACTATTAACAAGAGGTCCGCCACTATTACCACCGTTAATAGCAGCATCAGTCTGAATCATATTTAAGTAATAACGAGAATCAATTGGCTCCAGATTCATTCTAAGTGCACTTACAACTCCTACCGTGACTGTTGGTTTATCATTAAGATCAAATAGTCCGAATGGATTACCCAAAGCAATAACCCACTCACCAATAATTATATCATCAGAATTTCCGAGATCAATATAAGGAAAGTTTGAACCTTCAATTTTAATAAGACAAATATCTGATATAGGATCGGTTCCAACGATTTTAGCCTGATGATGTGAACCATCTGTTAAAGTAACAGTGATTTCAGTTGCATTTCCTGCAACGTGATCATTTGTAATTATGTACCCGTCGGGTGAAATTATAAATCCAGAACCTAAACCTTGAACTCTCTGATTATTTGTTCTGCGGTCTCCAAAAAATTGTCTAAAAAAAGGATCATCAAAAAAGTAGCTGAATGGATCTCTGACTTGTCTTATCTCTATCACATTTATTCCGACAACAGAAGGGCTGACAAGTTTAACTGTTTCTGTTATAATATTTCTGCGTGAATTAGAAATATCATCATTTAATTTATTTTGATAAGCGGCAAGCAAAATTTGTTCCTTTGTACTGCGCTCTAGAGGAATTAACGGTTTACTTGAGTTATTAGCAAAGTAAAATCCCGCAATCAAAATAATTAAAAAAGATGCGACAGTTAAAAAATAAAACTTACGACTTATCATTTTTAACACTCGGTGTTTTTAATTTTTGTATAATTCCTTTTAACGGATCTAAATGCTTTATAAAAATTATTAGCAATCCGCTCACTACAAACAGAACCAATTCATTTTCTGAAGTGGGTTTAGGATTAACATATTTAATTGCGATTTCGCTAGTATTAAATATCAGGAAAAGAAAAAAAACTGTTGCAGCAATATTAGCAATTAGTATATCTTTTTTAAGTAGATAAAAAATCACCCATAATATAATCCAGCTTGCAATAACAAAAGGAAAGATAATTACACTTCCTCCTGCTGCTGTTGCCAAACCTCGTCCACCTTTAAATTCAATCCATGGATTAAAACAGTGACTTAATATTGCAAATACCAGAGATAGTGCTGGTAAAACAAAATTATCGGGATAGATAATTGACACAAGAAAAACACTTAGTGCACCTTTAATAAAATCAACTAAAAAGATAAACAATCCCAGAGGCTTTGAATTAGTTACCTCATAAGAATTCATAGCCCCAACATTACCAGAGCCTGTTTTTCTTATGTCTATACCTCTCTTTTTCTTAAGTAGAATGTAAGCAGTAGGAATTGAGCCTAATATATAACCTATTAATGAACTTATTAGATAATGCATAAAATTAATTAGTAAATAATTGGATATGATAATTTAATAAAAATTTGAAAGACTTTGTTTTATTGTAAAATCTTTTGAAAAGTTGAATTAATAAAACATTCTAATTCTTAAAATTCAAAATGAGGAAGGAATGAATCGTATTATAGGCTGTTTAAAAAGTTCCAATTTCCCTGTCATTCCCGTGTAGGCGTGAATCCAAAACTTATGAACAAAATAGATTCCCACTCCTGCCTACCGCAGGCAGGTTCGTGGGCATGACAAACAAGTACAACTTAATTTTAAAACAACCTCTTCCAGAGGCGCCGGTCGGATTCGAACCGACGAATAAAGGTTTTGCAGACCTTCCCCTTAAGCCACTTGGGTACAGCGCCAAAAAATAAATCCACCCGGATAAATCAGAATGGATCAAGTGAGCGGGAAACGGGACTCGAACCCGCGACATCAACCTTGGCAAGGTTGCGCTCTACCAACTGAGCTATTCCCGCATAGTAAAGATTCAAATTTATAAAGAACTTGATAATTATTTTTAGGAACCCGCTACATCAACCTTGTGGAGAGCTTATTAAATCTCAGATTACTTAAAAACTCATCAAAAACGGACTCAAATATAATGTGGCTAACTGAATCATGCAACAAAACAATTTATATCTGAAAGGTTAAAATGGGACCAAGTTTATTCAAAAATTTATAAAATAAATTATTCTGATAAAACTAATAAAACAAACGGTATTTAATTAAAACGCATTCTTTAAGCAAATATTCATTTCCTGCTTCCGTGTCTAAATCCCCGATAGGGCAATGAATGCTGAACAGTAATAAAAGCTTTTTTGTCTATTTCTTCAATTATTTTAATAACATTTTTTTGAAATTTTCTTGGTATGATAGTTACGATAATTGAAACTCCACCAGAACCTCCTTCACCGGGAAGAATGGTTAATCCATATTTTAATAGCCTTAGCCTATCAGCAATCTGATCTGTCAAATGTCTTGATATAATATTTAGCTGTACAAAACCTAATCCTATTTTTTGTTCAAGTGTAATACCCAGAATATTTCCGATTGCAAATCCGGCAGCATAACCAATCAAATTTGGTATATGATCTAGATTCTGGACAACAAAGCGTATGACAAAAACCCAGATGAGTACTTCAACAAAACCTGCCAATGCTGCATAATATTTTCTTCCCTGAACAACGAGAATAGTGCGTAACGTACCAAGAGTTACGTCGCACATTCTCATTCCCATAATAATGAATGCACCATAAATCGTTTCGAACATATTTTCCTTTTTTAATTAATTGTATAGTCTAAAATATATATTTAGAATATAATTATCTTTAATACATTCAAAAATAAAAATTATATGTCAAGAACTGAAAGAGAAGCATTAGTAGATTTATTATCCGAAAAAGGAATTCACGATATTTTTGTGCTCAAAGCAGTTGGTGAAGTTGAAAGAGAAAAATTTGTTCCTGCATTGATGAGACTTAATGCCTACAGAGATATTGCTTTACCAATCGGATATGAACAAACAATATCCCAACCATATACAGTTGCCTATATGACACAAGAACTAAAAGTAAAAAAAGATGCAAAAATTCTTGAAATCGGGACAGGCTCAGGTTATCAAGCTGCAATACTTTTTAAAATGGGAGCTGATGTTTATACAATAGAAAGAAATCAAGATCTTTATCACAAGACGTTAAAACTTTTTGATAAGCTTGGAATAAGAGTCCAGGCAAAGTATGGTGATGGTACACTTGGGTGGGCTAAGTACGCTCCGTTTGAAGGAATAATAGTTACTGCCGGTTCACCTTCTGTTCCTGAAAAATTAAAGGAACAGCTTGCTATTGGTGGAAGATTAGTTATCCCTGTTGGCAGCAGAGCTTCTCAAAAACTTTATGTTATAACTAAGGAATCCCAAAATAATTTTTCTACAAATATTATCCCCGAATTTTCATTTGTACCTTTAATAGGAAGAGAAGGTTGGGAAAAGTAATTGTAATTGTCGGTCCGACTTGCTCCGGAAAATCAGGATTAGCAATTGATATTGCTGAAAAAATAAATAGTGAAGTTATATCTGCAGATAGTAGACAGGTTTATAGACATCTCAATATCGGTACTGCAAAACCTTCCATAAATGAATTAAAAACAGTGAGGCATTATCTGATTGATTATTTAGAACCCTTAGTTTTATTCAATGCTGGAATGTTTGTAGAACAAGCGGAAAAAATTATTATCAGACTAACTGAAGAGAATAAAATTCCAATTGTAGTGGGAGGATCCGGATTATACATAAAATCTCTCATTGATGGAATAATAAATTCTGTTGATTCTAATGAAGAAATTAGAAAAGATTTATCAGAAAAAAGAAAAAAGTTTGGTAATGAATATTTATACAATGAACTAAAAAAAGTTGATCACATAAGCGCATCCAAAATGCTTCCTCAAAACTGGAAAAGAGTTATGCGGGCTTTAGAGGTTTTTTACATCTCCGGTAAACCAATCTGGCAGCACTTTGAGGAACAGAAAAAAAATGCTGATCATAAGTATTATCAGTTCGGATTAGAATGGGATCGTGCGAAACTTTATCAACGAATTGAAAAAAGAGTTGATGCTATGATAGATGCCGGATTAATTGATGAAGTAAAATCAATTTTAGAACTTGGATACTCAAAAGAAATA
>JALHTS010000426.1 GCA_022865965.1 Ignavibacteriaceae bacterium | reverse complement strand
CTGCATCATTATAGGGAATTCTGGGCTTACCGGTGTGTTTTTTATAGTAGATTAGCCAGATTTCTCTTTCTGTTTTATGATTCTTTTTAAACCAGGAGCGAAGTTCTTTCCTGTTTGCTATGTAGAGGGTTTTTGTTATGTCCATAAAATTTATTTAGTTGACGAGTAAATATTATTTAACCTTCTAATATTCAGAAGTAAATCCATCTTAAGCATTTTCCGCAATCTCAAGGTATTATTCTGTTGGCGAATAAATTAATATTTAATCAAGGATGCTTTAACCGTACAGTTTTTATTAGATGTCAATCCAATAAGAAAATTTTACTAAGAGTATATCATCAGATTCTGAATTAATAAGATTGCTAAAATCATTTTTGAAATTAAACTCGCCAGGATTTTCAAAATTCATCCGGCTGTTTGTCCATGCAAAATAAAACACTGAACCCGGTAATGCTTCCCATCTTAAAACCAGATTACCACGCAGGGATTTGAAATTAAAATCCGGATTATAAAAACTAAATGTCTCAGCCGGTCCCTCCGAATCAGGATCGACCGTGTATGTGCCTGTTTCTGCGTCATAACTTATCTGCGTGCTTTCACTACCATACTGCGTTTCCTCAAGTGTCGGCGGATTAGTTATCTCTTTATACTTTTCATAATTACCAACAGCTAAAAGCGGCTGAATGTATAATTGCAGACTAAGAGTAGGTGTAAAAATCCAATTTAACCTAATGTTAGCAGATAAGGTTTTTTGATTTAAATCTGCGAATACATATCTGGTGTTGTATGTGTTTATAGCGTATTGATCTGCAAAATTTCCTACCCATTGATATGAAGTAAAGTTTGTAGAGTACTCGGGACCAAACGTAAAACTTATTTGTGAACTTGGCTTCCATTCAATTTCTAATTCAGACTTAAACTCATAGCTTCCAATCTCATTTCGCCAATATCCCATACCGGGTGAAACAATTATTTTTTCCCGACTGTCTGTATATGCACTGATATAAAAAGAATAGTTTGGTGGAATATTAAGCTTCGGTCCACCCCTGGTTAACGATTTGGAAATAGATTTGAAATTATTGGAGACTTGGACGTTAAATCCCCAATAATTTAAAAACTGAGCAGAAGATGTCAAGAAGAATCCACTTCTTTCAATATTATCTTCAAAATCAGAGGTTCTGTTATATGCAAAATAAACACTTTTACTTCTGAATATTTCATCCGGGTCAAACCATATGTAACCCGTTACCAAATGACCATTAATTCTATCTGCCAACCACTGAGAGCCTAGATCATTGTATTCAAATCCGGGAGAGACTGTTCCAAGCGCAGCGTTGATATAGAAATTTCCCTTTTGCTTATTTAGCATCACCCTTGAAAATATTCCAGCGATTGAAGTTCTGTTACTGTCGAGCGGCATGTAAGTCTTATCTGGTCTTTGCATATACCGATACGGTTGTTTTTGCAATCTTAAAAGATAATCTTTTGATCCTTGAGTGTAAGAACCGATAACCGAACCGGTAATAACATAAGTTTCATCTTCATCTAAAAATGTCCAGCCGTCTGCACCAAAAGTATAAGCCTGATCGCTTAATCGACGTTTAAGATTTTCATTATTAAGATCTCTGTTTACAGATGTAAAAATGAGGCCAATCGCCTGCTTGCCCGAATTAAATTCTTTTTGCGTTCTAAATACTCCATAATGAGTAAATGGCTCAACTTGCTCATCAGCCCTTCCCCCCTCCTCTGGTTGTATAGTTGCGTATGTTCTTTCGGTAACGGAACTAAGTGCCCCGATGGTCCATGATTCATCTATTTTCCCGGTTAACTTTGCTGCACCAAGAATTCTTGTCTCAGATGGGTAGTCAACATAACCTTGTGTAGTAACATTTCCCTGCGGTGGCCTGCCGATTCTTCTTGAATAAAATAATTCGGGATTACTAAAATCAAATCCCCAATTATTATTTGCTCCCCCATATCCGAACATAAAAATATTTGACCCCTCAATAAAAAATGGTCTTTTTTCCTCATAGAATGTTTCAAATGCAGAAAGATTTAAAATAGCAGGATCAACTTCTACCTGTCCAAAATCCGGATTGAATGTTGCATCTACATTTAAGTTGCTGCCTAAACTAAATTTTAAATCTGCACCCAATGAAGTTTTATATTGATTTGATTTATAGAAGGGATCGTTCTCATCGTGAACAAGATATTGTGCCTTCTGAACAAAATAAGGAAGAAGTTCAAAACGCTGCGTTGGTTTTATTCCATCCAATCCCACAAGGTCTGCAAATTTAGAGACAAAACCGCTTTCATTTTTAGGAACCATAACATAAAAAGACATTTCGTGCCTGCGTTTTATGTCTCGGTTAAAATTCACTCCCCAAACCATCTTTTCAGATTCTTTAAATCTTAATTGAGTAAATGGAACCCTAATTTCTACATTCCAGCCATTTTCATCTATGGTAGTTTTATTCTCCCAAATCCCATCCCAGGAATTATCATCCCAGCCATCATTAAATAATGTTCCATCAGCTATTGAACCACCCGCGTTTACAGCAAAATAATAACCTGTTCTGTCGTCATTGTAGGTGTCTAAGTACACGAACAACCAATCTGACTCAATAACATTATCACGGCGCATCAATGTAACGTCAATTGAATCCGGATTTGAATCGTAGAATCTTCCGCTGAAATAAATATTATAATCATCGTGTGAGACCCAGACTTCTGATTTTTCTGAGGCGGGTTTTCCTTCATCCGGATCTTTTTGAGTAAATGTTGTTATTGCCATGTTTGAATACATCGGCTCACTTAAAACACCGTCAATTACAAGCGATTCAGTGAGTCTGTATGATTTTATTGTTTGAGTTGAATCATTTTTGGCCGTAGCAAGTGTTGAGGATTGGATGAATAACAACAAGATTAGAAAATAAAAATACTTCATGATTTCACTCAAATTGTTTAGATACTATTTTCAGATTAGACTTAATTCAGAAGCTAAAAGTTGTGCTTTTTAGAATTAAGTTTATAAAATCAATTTATTTTACTGTTTAATAGTAATTGATTATTAAGTGTTTAAGCCTATGATTTTTATAAGTGGCAATGATGTATGATAAACGGCGCGTGAAATTTTTAAGAAAACCATTTAATTTGTGCAGCAAAAACCTTTTTTGAAATTTTGATGTTTATCCCTTCGATGATATCAATCCCATCCTTCACTGAACGGCGTATCTCTACTTCGTCATCATAAAAGCTTTCTGATATAAATGAAGCAGCTATACTTTTTATTAGATTATTTTTGTAGTGTTCGGTGGAGTAACTATCCAAAATCATCTCGATATATCGTGTATTATTAACATGTTTATTAACATCAATGTCTGTATAGCGGAATTTTTTAATTAACAGTGTTTCTTTTTTATCGCTGGGAATTATCTTCTCGGGAAATTCATTAAGCGCAATATCATCGGGTTGATAGTTTATTTCCTGAGGTAAGTTTTTGGTGTCTGTAATCCGTTTTGTTTTTATGTTTATAGGAAGCCAGGCACTTGTTGCTTTTACTAACATACGATCGTCTTCAGTTCTTATTATAAAATCTCTCATCGAATAAAGTTTATGTTTGCATTTAGGCCATGTTTTTATGATTATGGAATCACCGAATGAGGGATAATGATCGATTTCCAGCTTGACCCATGAAAGAACCCAGGCGAGATCGTGCTTAAGAAGATGTGAATAGCCGAGTTGCAGAGAATCGGCATGAACCGAGGCAACATCCTGTAAAAAATTTAAAATTGAATTAATTTTCAATCGGTTGTTGAAATCAACATCATAAGCGCGAATGGTTTTTGTTTCTTCGTAAAAGTTTTTCATCATTTGTGTCTTTGCGTAGGGCCCGCTGCACTCTTCCCTATCTGGGCTCAATACAACGCCTCTACTACGTTATTATTTTAAAGTATGTCAGTGTTAATATTTTCCGGATTATTTTTCTCGATATCCCATTTCAACGGATTTTGATCAATGTATTTTCGGATTTTATATAATTCATTTTCATTACGAATTATCCGATCAAAAAATCGTGGCTGCCATGCGAAGCTAGAAAAACCGTTTTTGTTACACCACTTTGTAACTGCGGATTTGAAATTTCCAATAACATTGCCAAGGGAAGGTTTTCTTATAATATTAGATTGTAAAGACGGGGCATGCCCCGTCTCTACGTCATTTAATATAAGGATTCCGTGTAGATGGTTTGGCATTATAACATAATAATCTAACTCAACCGACCGATAATGATCTGGAATTTCTAACCAGTGTTTTTCAGCGATCCTTCCAACAGCATTCAAAACCATTTTATCATTTTTAATCACACCTAAATATTCCTGATGCTTCTTTGTGTTAATTGTTATAAAATACCAACCGGGATTTGAATAATCCCAGGTTTGTAATCTTGTTGAATCTATTTTGAATTTATTTTTGAATAGTGTACTCATTTACTAAAATAATCCTACATCGAATTGTAAAGATGTCGCTTTTCGCTCTTTCCTGTGTCAATGCAACGCCTCTACGTTAGTAATCTTCCGCTGATTAACGG
>JALHTS010000425.1 GCA_022865965.1 Ignavibacteriaceae bacterium | reverse complement strand
TTTTTGGTTGCAAACTTTTCAAAATAAAATGGCTATTGTAAATATTTTAAAATTTTCAGGTGAATTAAATGAATAAGAACCAAAAGATGATTTTAATTGTTGCCATTCTTCTGGTTGCTGTAGTATTAATTTACTGGCAAATTCAAGGAGGAGAAATTTTTACAAAAACTCAAGTTCTGGTAGAAAAAGCTGATGGACTATTCAACATTACATATAAAGAATGGGAAGATAAATTCGTTCTCGGCTTAGACTATGCAGGTGCTGTTTCTGGTGCAATTGTAGTTCTATCAGGATTTTTAATTTACTTGTTTAGGAATAAAAGAAAGGAAAACCAATGAAAAGAATAATCTCTTTAACCGCAGTATTAATTTTATTTACTGCATCATTATTTGCACAAGGCTTTAAAGTTAAAGCTTCTGGTGAACAAACTTTTAACTTTGCCGACAAAGGTGGAAGAAACCAGGCAACATTTTTCAGCACAACTCCGCTTGAAGATATTAATGGCTTAACTAATGATATTAAGGGCAAAGTAACTTTTGATGTAAATGATTTGAAAACTCTTAAAGGAAGTATTTCTGTTTCTGTTGCTTCAATAAAAACAGGTATTGATTTAAGAGATGAGCATTTAAGAAGTGAAGATTGGCTTAACGCAGGAACATATCCCGCTGTTATCTTTACAATAAAAAGCGTTAGTGATATAAAATCTTTAGCAGATAATAAACTTCAGGCTAAAGTTAAAGCAGATTTTACATTGCGAGGTGTTACAAAAGAAATTACAGCAGATGCAACTTTAACTTTTCTTGATGAAAACGAACAAACACAAACAAAAGCACCGGGAGATCTTCTTGGTGTACAGGCAAAGTTTAATTTAAATCTATCCGATTTCGGAATTAATAATCAAGTTGTTGGACAGAAGGTCGCAGAAGTTGTAGAAGTCGGTGTTAACATGGTTGGTTCAAACGCAAACTAAGTTGTAGATTCAATGCTATATGTAAGCCCGGTCCTGAAAGGGTCGGGTTTTTTATTTCAGCAATCCTCAATCATTCAATCAACCCGTCTTGTTTACCTACCGATAAGTATGGTGAAGCACGACTTGTCCCGGCTTTGCGAAACAATTACGGAAGTGCGAAGATGGATCATTCAATCAAAATATTTTTCTATCTTTGCATATAAAAATTTATAAAATTTCGGTATGTCTAAAGTCATTACAATCTTCGGAAGCTCGTTTCCTAAAGAAGACGACAAACAATATAATTTTGCTTATAATCTTGGTGCTAAACTCGCACAAAATAAGTTTGAAATCTGTACCGGCGGTTTTTATGGAATAATGGAAGCCGCTTCAAAAGGTGCATTGGACAACGGTGCGGAAGTTTACGGTGTTACTGTAAACTTCTGGGGTTCTGATCCCAATCGATATATTACACGGGAAATAAGATGTGTAAATGTTTTTGAGCGTATTGAAAAGTTAATGGAGTTTGCCGATGCTTTTGTAATTCTTCAGGGTGGAACCGGAACATTGCTTGAATTAGCTGCTGTTTGGGAATATGCAAACAAAAAGCTTATGGGCAGTAAACCAATAATATGCCACTCATCTATGTGGAAAGAAATTGTTGCTGTTATGGATAAGCAAATGATTTATGAAAACCGTGATCCCGGATTAGTAAAGTGTTTCGATACTGTTGACGAAATTGTTGAATATCTTATTCAGACAATTGGCAATTAGCCGCAGGAACGCACCCCAAATCGTCAGATACGTCTGATGGCGTGTTCTTACTAATAAAATTGTAAGTTTAATTTTCTATTCTCATCATTGAGGCTTGTTTTCCGCTTCTAAGTTTTTGTGAAGCTTTTTCTGTTTCACGAAAAACCCTAAGAAAATTTTCACTGGCAAGTTTTTTTAATTCGTCTTCTGTCCAACCCCTGCGAGCAAGCTCTTCCAAAAGATTGGGGAATTTTGAACAATCTTCCAATCCTTCAACAACTCCGGTGAATCCGTCAAAGTCAGAGCCAATGCCAATATGATCAGCACCAATTAAATTTTTAATGTGATCAAGATGATTCGCAAGATCTGTTAATGGTACTTTAGGCTCGGGATTTTTAATTTTCCATTCTTCTATTATTGCTTTAGCAGTTTCTTTGTTTCCCATTTTCAGAGAATCATAAACAGCTTCATAGAGATCAAACCAGTCGGCATATTCCTGGTTAACAAAGAAAGGAACGAAACTTACCATAATAATTCCGTTGTTCTTTTTGAGCAAGTGCAGAATATCGTCCGGGACATTACGTTTGGTGTTTACAAATTTTCTGCTGTTGGCGTGTGAATAAATTACAGGCGCCTCAGAAGTTTTAAAAACATCTTTCATAACTTTATCTGATACATGAGAAATATCAATAAGCATTCCGAGTCTATTCATTTCTCTTACAACTTCTTTACCGAATTCATTTAGACCATTATGTCTTGCTGAATCAAAGCCTGCATCTGCCCAATCGTTCGAGTAATTCCAGGTAAGAGTCAGATATCTTACACCGAGCTGATAATAAAGTCTTAACATTGGAAGAGAGTTTTCAATCTGCTCACCGCCTTCAATATTCATCAGCATAGCAATCTTACCTTCGTTGAAAGCATCCATTATGTCGTTTGACGAATAAGCAAATGAAAAATCATTTTTATATCGATCGGCAATACGATAAAGACAGTCAACAGTCTCGAGCATTGATTTGGTTAATGAGCTGTCATCAAAACTAAATACAGTGAAAAATTGAGCACCTACTTTTCCTTCTTTTAAACGAGGAATATCTGTTTGTCCCGATGTGGATTTAGAGATATCATATTCATCCAGATTGCCTTTTCTGTCTTTATAGTAGTAATAGTGTAGCAGCAAATCGTTGTGTCCGTCAACAAGCGGAACAGAACTTAAAACTTTATTGGCAATTTCCAGATGTTCTGTGTTTTGTGATTGGGAGTAGATTATTGAAGATTGAAAGAATAGTAAAACAACACTTAGAATTATAACTGATGATTTCATGATAGTTTTTCTCGTATTTAATTCCGGTTTAAAATTGCAGAATAATTTTTAAAGGAACAATTATTTGATCAGAAAATTTTATTTTTATACCTGATGTTAAAAATCACTTTGTTATCAGAAATTTCTTTAACGGCTGAGTGAATTTGTAATCTCAGCAGAAACATTAGATACAATATGAGATATATTTTCACTCAACTTACAATTCTTCTGGTTTTAGTCTCGTCTGAATACTTTGCTCAGGAATTAAAAGAAACAGAGGTTTCACAAGACTTAATTTCCTTTTCACAAAATGAAAGTCGTTACGTGTACCTTTTAGGTACGAGCTTTATCTCGGGTTACATGATTCCCCACGCAAAAGAAGTTGTAAACGTCCGCGGGTTAAATCCGCGTGGTTATGAGCTGGATTTTTACTGGCACTTAAACTATGATGAAGTCTGGAACGATTGCAAGTGTTATCCAAGAGTAGGAGCATTTTTTGCTTATTATGATTTTGATCAGGAGGAAATTTTAGGCCACGGTTTTTCAGCAGGATTAAGTTTTACATACTTCTTTGGCCTTCCGGATGATTTTAATTTTCATCTTAAAGGAAAAGGAGGGTTGTCTTATCTTACAAATCCTTATGATAAAGATGCTGAATTAAAAAATTGGTCTTATTCAACACACTTTAACTATATCTTATCGGTTGGCGGTGGTATAACTTATAAACCTTTTGAGAGAATTGAACTTCAGTTAGACGGAAGCATGAATCACCAATCAAATGCGGCTCTACTTGAACCGAACGGAGGAGTAAACTATTGGGCACTTGCACTTTCTGCTAATTATTTTTTAGACAAACTTGATTTTTATATTAGAAATATTTATGATCCGTATCTAACCGCAGAAAAGAAAAAGCGTTGGGATGTATCTTTCTCTTGGGGAATATCATCAATGCCATATCCGATGCCGGGACAAGTGCCGATGTATGGAATAACAATCTTAAGAAGCATTCAAACCTGGAGAGTTGCGGCTTTAACATTTGCTGCTGAGCTTGAAAGAAATGGAAGAGCTGTTGAAATTGCCAGAAGAATGTACCCTGATCAAGCAATAAATCCTTACCGTGGATCATTATTGTTTGGTATAGAATTTCTTATGGGAAAAACAATTCTCAGCGCACAACTTGGCGGATATATTTATCGTTCGTTTGCTGAAAAGGATGACATTTATCAGCGCTGGGGAGTTATGTATAACATAATAGATAATATTTATATCGGAAGCACATTTAAATCCTACCGTAATTCTGCTGATCATTTAAGTTTAAGATTTACATATTCGTTCAGATAATTTATTCTTTGCTTTAAGTGTAGTCCACCTTAAAGGTGGCCTACACTTTTGTTTCTTCTTCGTTAAATATATATCCTGCACTTCTTATGCTGACAATGAAAACAGGATTTGAAGGATCTTTTTCAAAATATTTTCTCAGACGGACGATAAAGTTATCAACGGTTCGGGTTTCAACCTCGGGATTAAGATGCCAAACGTTTTCCAGAAGTTCTTTTCGTGATACAACTTTTCCTTTATTTTCAATTAAGTATTTCATTATCATTGCTTCATAAGTTGTTAGCTGGAATTCATTCTTGCCTTTTTTACACTTAAGATTTTCAAAATTTATTTCATTACTTCCAAATTTGAAGACGGGTTGGTTTGTTATTGCCTTGCTGTACCACGATTTTCGTTTTAACATTCCCTTTACACGCAGAAGCAGTTCATTCAAATGAAATGGTTTTGCCAGATAATCATCGGCACCAAGTTCAAGTCCTTTTACTTTATCTTCAACACCGGTTCTTGCTGTTAA
>JALHTS010000424.1 GCA_022865965.1 Ignavibacteriaceae bacterium | reverse complement strand
TGATACGCTTGTTCTTGGCTGCACTCACTATCCAATTTTAGCAGATATAATTCAGGAAGTTATTGGAGAAAAAGTTAAACTGATAGATTCCGGAATTGCTTCATCAGAAATTGTTAGAAATGAACTGGCTCGAATTGGATTGGAGACTAATTCAGCTATTCCCGGTCATCATTCGTTTTATGTAAGTGATATTCCAACAACATTTAAACAAGTTGCTGAATTGTTTCTTGGGCAGCCAATAAATGAAGTTATTAAGGTTGATCTGGAAGAATTGAAGTTATAGCAATCTTCTTTTCATTTTGACAAAAGGGAAAAATCTAAATAATATCTTATAATATTATCTAAGCAAAATCATTTTCTTCACTTCCACAAATTCTCCAGCTTTAAGCTGATAGAAATATACTCCGCTTGGCAACTCAGAAGCATTAAAAATAACTTCATAATTTCCTGGCGATATTTCTTTATTAATAAGAGTTGCGATTTCTTTGCCAAGAACGTTAAAAACTTTTAAGGTTGTAAATTGTTTATCACTTATTGCGAATTGAATTTTAGTGCTCGGATTAAACGGATTTGGATAGTTTTGTAACAGCGAGTAAGAATTTGGCGAAGCAGTTTCTTTATCAACACCCGTAGTCAATGTATCGCCGTACACAACGCCATCAATTAGGCAGCCCTTAAGATTAAAATGTTTATATCCGTTATCATCCGAAAGAATAGCTGAATATAATCCTATCCCCGATACCAAAGAATACTCTGCAGTAAGAAGATCATAGGAGATATAGTTTCTTTTTCTACCCTGGATTCCCCACTGATTAAAATATTCGTCGGATGTAAATATTGTAGGCGGGTGCTCAATACACCAGCCAAATCTTGAAGCAAATGTTGAATCTCCAATTTCTATCAGAAGGTCATCAATAAATTGCTCGCCATTTGGACAGCTTTCAGAATACCAATAAATCTTTCCTTCAAGAGAATCCATCCTTTCATAAACGGTATCTTCATTGCTCATATAAGAATACTTTTGTAAAATCTCAAAATACTTTTTACCATTTGGTTTTAATTGTTCAGAAATAACTTCTCTTATATAGATATCAGTAACGTAAGATGAAATCCAATCAATCCAAGTGTAGTCATAAACCCACTTGTTGCCTATTTTCAGAGGATAATATGAAAAAATACTTTCCGGAATTGAAAGTGATTTTATAACGAAAGCCGAATCTTCCGTTATTTCAAGAATCTTATATTTTGTCGCGGCGTAAAGCCTGTCAGAGTTTGGTTTCTTATAAATGCCTACAAAGTCTCTGTCGAATTGTTTGAAAAGCGAAAACGAAGCTCCGTAATCAGTAGATTTAATAATTCTATTTCCGTCTGCGATGTAAATTGTGCCGGATTGTGAATTATCTAAAGAGACAAAGAATTCTTTGTTTGTCGAATATATTTTCTGCCAGGTATATACATCTCCCTGCTGAGGAGAGACTGTTAAACAATAATCTCCTTGAATTGAATGATATGTTCTATATATATGCAAATTATTATTATCGTAATAAAATGTTGAAAATTCGTAATCGCAATTACTTGTATCAGATATATGAAATGAATTTCCTTGGTCAGTGGATCTTAAAACTAGACTGTAAGGGTATGCATTAAAAGCAAACAATATACTATCATTAAAAGTTGAGAGAGACAAAAAATTAAAGTCAGTCGATAAAGTGTCCCAATTTTTACCTCCATTTTGACTTTTTAAAATCATAGGACCAGAAAAAACCAGACTATCATCTTGTCTTAAAATGGCTACAGATGTTCTGGCATCCCATAGTTCAAAGTAACCATTAAGATTATCAAATCTCTTAATGAACCCATATCCGTGTGCATAATCTCCTTCTTCACCACAAGAAATATGAAGACTCGGATTATTATACCAAACATCAAAATCATATGTGTGAACCCAATATTGATTTGAAAATACACTTGCATCCAATAAATAAATAGTATCAATACCAGAATTAAGATTTAGATGGAATATATTATTAATTACCTGATTAGTAGAACTTGAATAAATTCTATAAAATAAATGAGTATTCCCTTGATGGTCCTCCATTCCTTTAAGTTCAGAAAATTGAGGATCTACATTTTGGGCATAACTTAGTATGGGAAAGAGTAAAAAGACCAAAACGAAAGGACAGAAAATTTTTTTCATTTTAACCCCAAATAAAAATCTCAAATGAAATGTAAGAAATTAATTTTTGAAAGTAAACAAACTAAAAAATGATCGGTCATTAGATGTAAAATATTAATGTCACTTCAAATGAGCAAATAAAATTTAAAGTATATACTTACTCAAGTCTCTATCTTTTATAATTCTATCTAACTTACTCTTTACGTATGCAGCATCAATATTAACAACATCTTCAGGAAGTTTGTCGGGAACTTCAAATAAAATGCTGTCGAGCAAGGTCGTAAGAATAGTATGCAATCTTCTGGCACCGATATTTTCTACCTGTTCGTTAACATGAGTTGCTATTTTCGCAATTTCCTTAATCGCATCTTTCTTGAAATTTAATTTAACTCCTTCGGTTTCGAGAAGTGCAGAATATTGTTTTAGCAGAGCATTCTGCGGTGTTGTAAGAATTTTAACAAAGTCATCTTCGGTTAGACTGTTAAGTTCAACACGGATTGGGAATCTTCCCTGAAGTTCCGGGATAAGATCAGATGGTTTGGAAACGTGAAATGCACCTGAAGCGATAAAAAGAATGTGGTCGGATTTCACAATGCCGTATTTTGTATTAACCGCAGAGCCTTCAACAATCGGAAGAAGATCGCGCTGAACACCTTCACGGGAAACGTCCGGACCCTGCCCTTTTCCGCCTCCGGCAACTTTATCAATTTCATCAATAAAAACTATTCCGGAATTTTCTACGCGTTCAATTGCTTCACGCTGAACCGCTTCCATATCAATCAATTTAGCCGCTTCATCCTGAATTATAAATTGTCTTGCTTCACGAATGGTTGATTTTCTTTTTTTCTTCTTCTTCGGCATCAGGTTACCCATAATTTCCTGAATATTAATTCCCATATCATCCATTCCAAACGGACCAAGCACTTGCATACCAAAATTTGCCTGAGCAGTTGCATCAAACTCAATCATCTTATCATCCATTTCGCCGTTTTTCAATTTGGCCTTCATCCACTCGCGTGTCTTTTGATTTTGATAGGCTTCATTATTCTCTTCCTGCACCTGCTGATCACCTGTAACTGCCGGTTGAGTTTTCTTAACCGGAGGAATTAGTATATCAAGTATTTTCTCATCGGCAAGTTCTTCAGCTTTTCCCTGCACTTCAATTGTTTTTTCTGATCGCACCATATTAACACCAAATTCAACGAGATCACGGATCATAGACTCAACATCTCTTCCCACATAACCAACTTCTGTAAATTTTGACGCCTCAACTTTTACAAAAGGAGCGCCGGTAAGTTTTGCAAGTCTTCGTGCAATCTCTGTTTTTCCTACTCCGGTTGGACCAATAAGTATAATATTATTCGGCATAATTTCTTCACGAAGAATATCGGAAATTTGCTGTCGTCTCCATCTGTTACGAAGTGCAATAGCCACAGCACGTTTTGCATCC
>JALHTS010000423.1 GCA_022865965.1 Ignavibacteriaceae bacterium | reverse complement strand
TGGTGGTGGATTTATTTTTCCGCTTAATGTGTCGCAACAATCCGGTTTTCAAAAAGTTGAATCCCAGGATCTTTCTATGGATGAACTTTTTGAGCAAGAAGAAACAAAATCTATAGATGTTTTTGATAAAAGTGAATCTGTGCCAATAACTGAAGAACAGGAAGAGGTTGTAGAAACACTTGCTCCTGAAATTACTGAAAAAGTTGAAAAGAAAGAAAGTCAACCGGATGTTGAAGATTTATCATTTGCTGATCTTGAGGAAAAAACAGGAAAGTCTTTAATGTCTGAACTCGAAATTGAAACTGAAGAACCTGTAACTCCGGAAACCGAAACAGCAGATGCTGATGAAGAGCGAGTTGAGGAAATTAGCACTCCTGAGAAAAAAGTCAAATCAAAAATCGACACAAAATTAGATTTATCTAAACTTTCTAGTTTGTACATTGAAGATCAGGTTGATTCACAGATTCTTTTCAAAGTTCAGATGAAAGATTTAAAGGAGGTTAAATTTGCCGTAAGCTTTGAAGAAGCATTACCACTTCTGGAAAGCCGCACATTCGATTTTATTGTAATGGATATAAATCTTCAGGGCGAATATAATGGCCTGGATGCCTTGAAAATGATCAATAAAATGCCTGCTCATGAAAAAACTCCAATAATTGCTGTGACAGCTTATGTTTTGCCCGGCGATAAGGAGAAGTTTATTGCAACAGGATTTAATGACTTTGTTTCAAAGCCAATTTTCCGTGAAAAAATGTTAGAATCTTTAGAAAAAGTTTTTTCCCAATAATCATATATTCCCATCCTCGAAAGAAAAATCCTCTTCTCGAATTAAAAAAGAGAAGGGAATTTTTTCGTTTAAATATTCCCGTCTTGACAATTTGATTCCCATTGTTTAGATTTAGCCATACAAATGTATGGTATTTTGTAATGAAAGTAAGATTAGGAATATGAGTTTAACTCTCACTTGTAATCTTACTCTTAATCTGTGATACACAAACTAAGGTGTGCCTATGAAAACCAAATTAACTGAAATCCAGAAAAACATTTTGGATTTTCTTATAGATCAGATAAAAGGAAGGGGGATTCCTCCAACTTTGGCTGATATTGCAAAACATTTTGGATATAAGAATCGTGCGACTGTTCAACAGCATCTTCAGGCGATTGAAAAAAAAGGATACATCAAAAAAAATCCAAAACTTTCACGTGGAATTGAACTGACTCTTGAGGATAAATTCTTTGTTCCCAAACCTGTTCTTGGTGAAGTTGCAGCAGGAAATCCGCTGACAATTTATCCCGATGCAATTGATACAATCGAACTTCCAACAATTGCAAGAATGCCGAAAGATTCATTTCTTCTTAGGGTAAAAGGTGACAGTTTGAAGGATGCTTACATTTTCAGCGGTGATATTGTAATTGTAAACCCAAACCTTGAACCAAAGAACGGACAAATAGTTGTGGCAATTCTTGATGATGCTGCAGTTGTAAAAAGATTTTATAAAAAGAAAAATGAGATTGAACTTGTTTCAGAAAATCCTGACTACAAACCAATCATCATAGATAAAAAATATCCTTCATTTAAAATTGTTGGTATTGTTGTTGGAATCTATCGTAGTATGGAAAAGAGAGCAGTATAACTATGACGAAATATTTTATCGGAACAGCCGGCTGGTCCTATAAAGATTGGGTACCAAACTTTTATCCTAAAAATCAATCCGGTGGATTTGACTGGCTGCAGTTTTATTCTCATTACTTTAATTGTGTGGAAGTAAACTCAACTTATTATACTTATCTGAGTCCACGAATAGTTGAAGGATGGATTAAAAAAGTTGAAGATGTAAATGATTTTATCTTTCATATAAAACTTCATCAGGATTTTACTCACAAAAGAAAATTTAATGAACAGAATATTAAAGCTGTCCGGTACAATCTTGATTTACTAAAAAAAATGGAAAGAC
>JALHTS010000422.1 GCA_022865965.1 Ignavibacteriaceae bacterium | reverse complement strand
TGGAGGATAATCGGCATCGACATCAAATTCAATTATTATTTTAGAGCTGCCTGCCAAAACCGGGAATGAAAGATTGTTATCGCTTGTATAAGTCTTCAAACTTTTAATCGCAACATTCTGAGCAAAGTTGAATGTTGTTAAAATGAAAATTAAAAAAATGAAAGGGAATAAATTCTTCAATTTATTCCGCCTTGCAACTGAAAAATTTCAACACATTTGATTGACTGATACGGAATGAAAATAATAACAACAGCTTTTTCCCTTTCTGTTTCAATCAGTAGTCCGTCTTCAAAAGTTTCGATAAGTCTACCGGATTTAAAAACAATTTCATAAAGCGGTGTTTTACTGTTCGGATCGATTGTCATTCCATAATTTTCGTGCAGTGTTACATTTAGTGTCATTCCGATATAATTTTCCCAATTCATTTTCATGATAACTCCGGGTTTATTTCAAATGATTGATAAATCTTATTGGTAAATATAAATGTTTGAAATTACTATTACACTTAGCTGGCAGTCAATAAAAAAGCCCCGAATGGAAATTCGAGGCTTATAAATAATTCCAATTAAACAATAGAACTCTTCTTAAAATATTTCTCTTATCCGTCAACTACGAAAGAAAGGAATTTTAAAACTCATAACCCCTTCTCTTTTGAAGAGAAGGGGTCGGGGGATGAGTTCAAATCTATAATAGTAAACAAAAAGCTGAATCAATCATTTACTTATCGAGTGATAAGGAAATAATTAATCTTTTACATCTGCTTAAGCTCATTAGTCAACTTAACCATAGCATCTTTTGCATCACCAAAATACATAAGTGCATTCGGGTAGAAGAATAATTCATTGTCAATTCCTGCATAACCCACATTAAGCGAACGTTTATTTATAACCACAGTTTTTGCATAATCTGAATTAAGAATTGGCATTCCGTAAATCGGACTGCTTTTATCGTGTCTTGCAGCAGGATTCACAACGTCGTTCGCGCCAATGATTATTACAATATCTGTATTTGGGAAATCATCATTAATTTCTTCCAAAGAAAAAAGTTGATCATAAGGAACCTGAGCTTCAGCAAGAAGCACGTTCATATGTCCGGGCATTCTTCCCGCAACAGGATGAACTGCAAATCTTACTTTTATACCTTTCTTCTCCATAACATTTGTTAATTCACGAACCGCGTGCTGTGCCTGTGCTACAGCCATTCCGTACCCAGGAATAATTATACAAGTGCTGACTGAATCAAGAATCATTGCTAATTCTTCAGCATCAACTGATTTAACATCTCCCTTTGGAGCTGCACCACCGGTTGCGGGACCTTCAATACCAGCCGAAGCCCAACCTCCAAGCACAACATTCATAAGAGAACGATTCATTCCACGGCACATAATTAATGTAAGAATTATTCCCGAGGCACCAACAATAGCACCGGCAATAATCAACACATTATTTTCTAAGACAAATCCTGTTGTTGCAGCTGCAATACCTGAATACGAATTTAAAAGTGATATAGCAACGGGCATATCAGCACCACCGATTGGAAGAACAAGTAAAACTCCCAGTAAAAGAGAAACACCGGTTATAATCAACAACAACTCAAATTGAGTAGGATCGATAACAACAACGATTCCTGCAACAACTACCGCTAAAAGTAAAAGTGCATTTAATGGATGCTGCATTGGATATTTCACAACTCTTCCGGTTATGAATCCTTTAAGTTTTCCAAAAGCTATAAACGAACCGGTAAGAGTTATACTTCCAATAAGTAAACTTAAAATAATTGGAATTCCCGTATTTATCGGGATAACCGGAGCTAACTTATAAAATTCAGCAAGAGCAACAAGCAATGATGCGCCGCCGCCAAATCCATTTAACAAGCCAACCATTTCAGGCATTCCTGTCATCTGAACTTTGACAGCCATAATGGCACCAATTGAACCGCCGATAACAAAACCGAGAATGATCCATTCGTATGTTAATACGTGCTGATCTAACAACGTAACTGCTATTGCAAGCAGCATACCGATCGAAGCAAAGAGATTTCCCCTTCTTGCAGTCTTTGGTGAACTTAAATTCTTAATTCCAAAAATGAAGAAGATAGACGCGACCAGGTAAGTAATTTGTATTATGATATTCATTGTTTATCTCACTTCTTTTTGAACATTTTTAACATACGGTCTGTAACCATAAATCCGCCGACAACATTTATTACTGCGAATATAACCGCACAAAGACCCAAAATAGTACTGATAGTAAATTCTTCCATTCCTGCACTTAAAATTGCTCCGACTATTGTAATGCCTGAAATCGCATTTGATCCCGACATCAGCGGAGTATGAAGCGTAGGCGGAACTTTTGTAATCAGCTCAAAGCCCACAAAGATTGCGAGAACAAAGACATATATGAGCATTAAAAAGCTTAGATCTGCCATTTTTGTTTCCTAAAATTTAATTCAATAAAATAATTTCAATATCTTTTATAAAAGTGCTTTTATTCTTTCATTTATAACAGCACCGTCATTTGTAATCAAAGAACCTTTTACGATTTCATCTTCAAGATTCAATATAACTGTTCCTTCTTTTCCGATATGCTGAATAAGACTTAGCACATTTTTTGCATACATTTCGCTTGCGTGTGTTGCAACCAGACTTGGTAAGTTCGGCTCACCGACTATAGTAACATTGTGAACTTTAATAGTTTTACCCTTTTCACTTACTTCACAATTACCGCCGAATTCAGTTGCCATATCTAACACAACGCTACCCGGACGCATATTTTTAACCATTTCTTCAGTTACAAGAATTGGTGCTTTTTTGCCCGGAACCAATGCAGTGGTGATTACAATATCAGCTTCAGTAACATGTTTGAATATTACTTCTTTTTGTTTCTTTAGAAATTCTTCCGAAGCTTCTTTTGCGTAACCGCCGGCATCCTGCATATCCTCCATGCCTTCAACTTCAATAAACTTTCCGCCAAGACTTAGAACTTCTTCTTTTACTGCTGGACGAATATCAGAAACTTCTACAACTGCGCCTAATCTTTTAGCCGTTCCAAGTGCCTGAAGACCGGCAACACCCGCGCCCATAATAACAACTCTTGCAGGCGAAATTGTTCCTGCTGCGGTCATCATTAACGGGAAGATTTTTCTTAATTCATTAGCCGCCATAATAACACTTTTATACCCGGCAAGATTTGCCTGAGAACTGAGTACGTCCATTTTCTGAGCTAGTGTAGTTCTTGGAATCATATCCATAGAAATAAGATTATTTCCTGTTTCGGCACATTTTTTAGCCACATCTGAATATTGAAGCACATAAACGAGTGAAATTAAGATAGTACCTTTTTTCATCAGGTCTAATTCGTGCTTTCCTTCGGTTGGATGTTCGACTGGACGCTGAACTTTTACCACGATATCAGCCGCAGAATAAAGATCATCCAATTTATCAACTATTTTTGCTCCTGCTGATATGTATTTC
>JALHTS010000421.1 GCA_022865965.1 Ignavibacteriaceae bacterium | reverse complement strand
TGTTATTTTATATTTGTTCACAACAAAGTCACCATTTTCATCAAGATTGTTGGTAGGACTTATAGAATCAAATTCCGCTTGATCCTGTATTAAAGATGAATCTTTTCCTGATCCGAATATGTAATTACTAAAATCACTTTTTAAAGCTTCGGAACCAGACTTAAGAGTATCAATCACATTTCCTGTAAAAATTGAGATGCCTTCATTTGGGGTTTCTGCTGAGTCCTCGAATATTTCAACTAACTTTTCCTCGTATCCTTCCTCAGATTCTCTTTCTCTTTCTTGAGTCAGTTTCACAATAAACTTAGTTGGTTCAAGAACTTCTAATTCAGTTTTTGGTTCGAATGGATTATTCATTAAGAAGAGATTAAAACTTGCTTTATAAAGTGTTGAAAAAACAAGCTTCTTAGCATCTTTTGAAATAGAAAGTTGATACAAACCCGTTAGAGAATTTGTTATCGGTCGTAAAGCTGAACTATCCGATTTCAAATCTTTTACATAAATATTATTTATACCATTAACGTCAGAAATCAGTAGAAGTCTTTCACCGTTTGAATCTTCTCTTGGTGATGTTTCATTACTGAAGGGAAGATTAGTTATTTGAGAAATTTTATTATCGGACAAGCTTATGACATAAATATCTGTTTGAGAATAATCATGATTGTAAATTTTGAAATCGTTCTGAATTTGTGATTTATCCAACAATGATCCTCTATCTGAAGCAAAATAAATTTTACTATCGTCCAATGACCAAAAAGGATCACTATCACTAAAAATGTTATCGGTTAAGTTGGTCAATTCCTGCGATTCCAAATCAAACAAGTATATATCAGATTGTTTTTTATTTTGTCCGATAAAAGCAATGTATTTGCCATTGTGTGACCAGGTAACACTTTGAATTGTTTCCAATCTAACAGGAAGAGATTCTCTATTTTCCGATTCAATATCAATTATATATATAACATCATAACCCGCACTTTTAGCGGAAAGTGCAATCTTTGTTCCATCGGGCGACCAGGTTAATCCCGGAGTTAATATATTTAATTCCTCAAAATCAGGTGTGCGACTTCCCTGAACAAGTCTTTTAATAATTTTACCGTCTATTGCATTCATCAAATAAACATCAAAATAAAAATTGCGATTGGTAATAAATGCAATCTTATCACCTTGTGGAGAAATTGCAGGGCTAGTATTATAAAATCCATCATCCTTTTCAGGATCGGTTAGTCTTTTAGAAAATTCTTCCGGATCATCCCTGAATGCAATATCGGGCCAAAATGTTTTCTTAATATCTTTTTTCCATCTTTCATTAAACTCTTTAATTTCCAAACCTAATGTACTTTTTATAGCTTCATTAACATTACCAATTCCTTTTATTTTACTAAGAAGTTCACCTATTTTTTCTTTACCGTATTTATTGGCCATGTAATAAAATACAGATTGCCCTCCTCGATAGGCAAAGTAACCGCTAAGTTGGTTTATATCCGGTAAATATTCGCTAATGGCTGCTTCACGAATAAACATATCGGTATCTACATCCCAGCCTAATGATTCAAATTCAGCAAGACCTTCACTGAACCAAATTGGGAATGAAAGTGTAATATTATTTGATATGATGTTCTGAAGCGAACCGCCGTAAAACATATCATTCATTACGGCGTGAACCAATTCGTGATGGATTAAATGTCTAAATTGACCGTAAGAGCCACTAAACTGAATAACAACTCTGTTTTTAAATAATTCAGTAAATCCCGTGATACCCTCACTAAGAGAAATATCAATCACGTTTGTTTCCTGAAAATCGTTTTGAGAATTGTAAACTATAATTGTTATACGATTATTTATTTGATATTTGAAAGTTTTCTGAATTGATATAAGCGCATCCTCGGCAGCATGTGCGGCAAACTCTGTAAGTGTTTCTCCGCCTTTAGTAAAGTACATATCAAAATGATCAGTCTGGATATAGAACCAGTCAAGATCTTTATACTGAACTTTGTTCTTACCAAATTGTGCAAACGCAGAACCGCTTAACAAAAGTAAAATCAAAAATATTGTTTTATAATTCTTCATTATAATTTCCCTAATCAACTATTATAAAATCTAATGTGGATTTGCCTTTATCAACACGCACTAGTTTCACGTTAACTTTATCTCCTAATCTAAATTGTTTTTTAGATGCCTTACCAATTAAGGAATATTTTTTCTCATCGTAAACATAAAAATCGTCCTCCAAATCTCTAAGTCTTATCAGTCCTTCTGCAAGTATATCCGTAATTTTAACAAAAATTCCGAAATTAGTAATACCAGAAATTATGGCGTGAAATTCTTCTCCCAGGTGATCTGACAAAAATTCTATCTGTTTAAGTTTAACTGAAAGTCGTTCGGCTTCAATAGCATTTCTTTCACAAAGCGAAACATGATCACATACTTCTTCAAGTACAGCATACGAATAAGGATTTTTTTTATTGCCATTATTGTAGTGCAATAATAACCTGTGTGCAATCAGATCGGAGTATCTCCTGATTGGAGAGGTAAAATGTGAATAATATTTAAACCCCAATCCATAATGTCCGATATTATCGGGAGAATAATCTGCTTTTGCCATAGACCGAATTGCTAGTTCATTTATCAGTGCTTCTTCTTCTTTCCCTTTTACTTCTTTCATCAATTTTTGAAACTGGATTGATTTGGAATTTGAATTAGGATCAAAAGTATATCCTAAAGTTTTTACAAATCTTGAAAATTCGTAAATCTTATCCTGATCGGGAAGATCGTGAGTCCTGTAAACAAAAGGTCTTGGATTTCCATTCTTTGGCAAAGCGATATGCGTAGCAACTATTTTATTTGCTAATAACATAAACTCTTCCACTAGCATATTACTTTCTTTAACTTCTTTTTTTAACACCTTAACCGGTTTGCCATTTTCATCAAGTTCAAATTTTATTTCAGGAGTTGCAAAATCAAAACTACCAGATTGCATTCTCTTTTTTCTTAGAGTTTTAGCCAACTTGTTCAAAGTTAAAATATCTTCAGCAAAATCTCCCTCACCGGTTTCTATTATTTGCTGGACCTCTTCATAAGTAAATCTTCTTTTGCTGTTAATTACTGTTTTAATAATTTTATAATCAACCAGCTTGCATTGCTGAGTGATTTCAACTATTACAGAATAAGTTAATCTGTCTTCATTTGGCACTAAAGAACAAACCTGATTTGATAATTTTTCAGGAAGCATAGGTATAACCCTGCCAACAAAGTAAACGCTGTTACCTCGCTCTAGGGCTTCCTTATCAAGTTCAGTACCCGATTTTACATAATGACTTACATCTGCAATGTGAATTCCAATCTTATAATTATCATTTTTAAGTTTTTCAACAGAGAGTGCATCGTCAAAATCTTTTGCATCTACGGGATCAATAGTAAAAACATTTGCATCTCTAAAATCAACTCTTTCTTCCAAATGTTCAGGCTGAATCTTTGAATTAATTTTCTCTGCTTCATTAAGACAGTTAATTGAGAACTTATAGTTTAAACTGAATTCACGGGCTAAAGCAATTACACCAGTATCAAGCAATCCATCTTTGCCTAAAACTTCGATTATTTCTCCTTCAGGATTGCGAGCTGAATCATCCCATTCTATATTACTTACTATAACCCGGTCACCCTTTTTTGCACCTTTTAATTTGGATTGCTCAATGTAAATATCTTTATGAATTGCCGGATCATCAGGAGTAATAAAGTAAAATGATTTTGATTTTTTCAGTGTTCCGGGAATTTCAACTTTTTTTCTTTTAATGATACTCGTGATTTGTCCCTCAAGATTTTTACCTTTTTGTTTTGCAAGAAGAGTAACTTCAACCTTATCTCCGTCGAAGGAAGTCCCAATATTTCTAGCTGCAACAAATATATCCCCAATATCTTTACTTTCGGGTGCAACAAAGCCATAGCCGTTGGAAGTAACTTGTAAGGAGCCTATAATTCTATTTGATGCCGGAATAGTATTAAGTTTAAGTTTTTTACCCGCTTTACTTAAAAACGATTCTTCGATTAATTTATGAAGTGCTGATTTTAAGGCAGCATAGTCGTGATCTGATAAAATATCCAACCTTTGAGCAATTTCTTTTGCCTTAAATGCTCTGGAAGGATTCTTCTTAAAGAAAGATTTCAGTTCTTTTTTCATTTAAAAATCAAACCTATATCTTAATCCTAATTCATTAAACAAATCATTAGAAAGGGTAGTTTCATTAATTGCTTCTTTTCTTTCAAGACGTAAGAGCAACCGCTGAATGACAGGATATTCAATTTTCACATTCGCCCGGCTTAAATCCTGGAAAACATCTGTTGAGCCGCCGATTTCATATTTGAATTTTCCCGCTTTTCCAATCAGATTAAACTTAGTTTCTGAACCAATCTGCCTCAGTTGAACACTTCTTACATAATCGCCAAGATACTTATTTAAAACCCCACCAAGAACGGAACCAGCTAAACTTGCAGCTGTTGATGCTGCAGCATTTATTTCCTGTGTAGTTGCTCCATCCGTAAACTTACCTGCAATTAAAAAGAGGAAAGCATCAGATGTTGTTTTGGTAGGATCTCTCTCATCATTTTCAATTTTATCTGAACCAACGTATACTGCTATATTTTCTTCATCTTTTATAAAGTTTTTGCTCAGTTCACTCAAAGGTCCGTTAAATCTTATCTTTACTGCTACCTCAACCTCATCGGCAGTTCCGGTAGTATCGGCCGGATAGTAGTAATTTCTATAAATGGCTGTGATGTTTAATATTGGATTCTCTAGTTTTTCAACTCTCACGTTTCCAACTACTTCAAAAGTTTTAATGAACGAAAGTTTTGAACCCTCTAATAAGTTAAGCTGACCTGTTGAAACAGTTCGTCCGTCCCTGGATGAAAGCTCAAAATTACCGTCCATCATAGCAGTCAAACTCTGATTTAATTCTTTGGATAAAACAACAATCATTTTTGCTTCGGTTTTCATGTTAACCCGAATATTGTAATCAAAATTACTCTTTACAGTTTGCTCACCTGTTTCTAGAAATTTACTTTGTTCAGCAACTATAACTAAACTATCGAGTCTGCTCTCAAACAAATTAAGAGGATCGATGTATTCAGGAAACCTGTAGATAAAACCAGATGTATTCTGATAAGCAGTTTGTGGTAATGTAAAAATAAGATCTGCTACTGTTACATTGATAGGAATATCAACAAATGCTGTCTGGTCATTAATGGTCAAATGAATTTCCCCATCTGTTTGAATTACCAGATCACCATAAACTATCGGATTAACTTCGCGTGAAACTTTATCTAAGATTTTCAGATCACCTTTTAAATTTAGATCTGCATTTACAAAGTTAATTTTATCAAGCAGTATTTCACCGTTTCCTATTAATGTGCCTCCATATCTTGTTCCGATTACATTTCCAAGCGATACGTTTTCAATTTGAATGACGTCTTTGTTAAATAGGGCTTTAGCTTCAAAATTATATCTGAGGTTATTATTCTCTGCAATAAACGAAGTGTTATGAATATCAATAAATCCGTTTATAAGCGGATCATCAATTGTTCCAGCAACATACATGTTTATGTTTAACTTACCTGTAAGATCATTAATAAAAGGCACTGCATTTCCTAAAGATGATAGATCAAAATCTTCAGAAATTATTTTAATATTCAATTCCTTTGGAACAATTGATTCATTCCCATTTTCGTTAGATGATAATTCAAACGGAACTGTTCCATAGATTTTTAGTTTAGGTATTTCAATTGTTTTGGATGAATCAATGAATTTCAAATCTGTGCTTATCTCATTATTTGCAAAAGAAAGATCAGAAAGAATTATTCCTAGGTTCTTTCCCTGATATATTAAATCATTCATAATAAGATTCACTGATAATATCGGATTTGCAATATTTCCTTTTAACTGTCCAGTTAAATTTATCTTTGAATCGAAATTGCTATCATCATCAATGCCAATAGTCTCTCTTCCTAACACCCTCCACTCTAAATCCCTCGCATAAAAATTGACTAATCCTTCCCCTTCAAAACCAAAATTACCTGTTAGGTTAAATATGCCGTTTGCTAAAGAAAGATTTACGCTTTCAAAATTAAAATCGGAATCTTTATAATTTATTACAACTTTTTCTGAGTTCTTTATTTTAAGATTATTATAGTTAATTTTTATAGAATCAAATTGGGCAACTAATTGCTGAAGATCTTTGTTTACATTTAAAGAACCTTGTAATTTAAGGTTAAGATAATCTTCCATTTGTGTGTTAAAATTTAAAGAGACAGTGTCATTGTCAATTGAAGTTCGAAAACCAATATTATAAAAGTTACTGCCTGCATATAAACGATTCGCTCGGAAGAAAAGAAAACCAGAAAAATCTTCTAAAGAACCAGATTGAATTTTATTCCATAAAGTAATGTCTAATTTTGTTCTGGTAAGAAAATAAAGATCAACATTATTCCAGAATTTAAAGTAATTCAAATCAACTGTTGAGGAAAACAATATGCTGTCTTGAGTTGTTATTATATTCCCAGCTATGCTTCCGTCAATTTCTAATTCAGAATCACCTAACTTTAAAGTAAGAAAATCTTTAAAGTCTACAAGATAATCGAGGGAAATATCTTCAATAGCCAGTATTCTTTTACTCTGCTGGCTTAAGACCGGAATGTTTGATTCCTTAGTCCGGAAAAGATAAGAATATTTTTCAAAAATAGAACTCTGAAGCATTTCTATCTCTGCTAAAATAACATCGGATAATGTAACAATTGAATATTGACCCGATATTGTAAGGTCGGCTATGTCAGAAATAATATTAATAATTTTATTACCGTTATCGTTTCTTCTTACGTCAACAATCAGCAATGTACTATCAATATTAAAACCATAAATATAAGATTCCTTAAAATTCACAAACATGAAAAGATCAAGACTATCGGGATTAAAACCTTTTCCTTCTGCTTGCAATTCAAAATTAATTTTTGATTCTAATTCTTCATCATTTATAATTTTTCCGAGATTTAAATTTTTTACCATCATTTCCAGACTATAAGACGGATCATCGGGCTCATTAAAATCAAATTTTGATATAAGATTAAAAATTGTTGCGGTATCAATAGATATATTTATATTACTCTCAATATTTCCGTTATCGACTTTAGTAAATGATTCTAATTTCTCAAGATATGAATCACCAATTGAAGACCTGTCGGCAGTTATATTTACTACAGAATTCATATCCGTAGGAGAGAATCCCGACCCTTTCATTATAATCTTACTATTCAGATTTGAATTTAATCCGGCAAATGGTTGAATATTAAGATTTTTTGTTT
>JALHTS010000420.1 GCA_022865965.1 Ignavibacteriaceae bacterium | reverse complement strand
TGAGGGTAAATGGACAGTAAAAGAATTAATTGGGCATGTGATGGATACAGAACGTGTGTTTGCTTTTCGCGCTTTTTCAATTGCAAGAGGAGAGAAACAGCATTTGCCCGGATTCGAACAGGATAACTATGTACGCGAGGGAAAATTTAATCAGAGACAATTATCTGAGATTGTTTATGAATTTCGTCTTCTACGCGAAAGTTATTTATTATTGTTCCGAAGTTTTGATGATGAAATGTTAAAACGGAGAGGAATTGCAAACGGTTGTGAAGTTACTGTTAATGCTTTGCTATTTATAATTGTAGGACACAGTAAGCATCATATAGATATATTGCGGGAGAGATATCTCTGAAGTTTAGGTTCAAGTTTAGGTTCAAGTTTAAGTTCAAGTTTAAGTTCAAGTTTTTTATAGAAATCCTCTGGGCAGATTCAAGTTCAGGATTAAGATAAAGTTGAATTGAAAGATTTATTAGAAGTATTAAATAAACTTATAAATTTCATTTAATATTCTTGATGTAGCGCCAAGATTTTCTTTTACATATTGAGATGATATTTGTCCTTTAGATCTTCTGAGTTCTTCATCCGAAAAAATCATACGAAGACTTCGGTAAGCTTCCTTTTTGTTTCTTACTAAAATTCCTCCACCAAGCTGATGAAGTTTTTGTGCTTCCTGTGAAGTATCAATCTTTGGTCCAAACAAAACCGGAATTCCATACACCGCCGCTTCAAGAACATTATGAATACTTTGTTTAAAGCTGCCTCCGATAAATGCCACATCTGCATAAGTATAAAGCGTTAATAAGATTCCTATTGAATCTATAATTATTACTCTTTCATCAGAATAATTATTCAGAAAAGAAAACCTTATTGTTTTAAGTTTTCCTTCAAACTCGTGTTCTATTTTTTCAAGATGAAGCAGTGTCGGTTCGTGCGGGGCGACTATCATTAAAACTGATTTATCCCTCTCAGCAAGTTTTGCAAATGCAGGAAAAATTACTTCTTCATCTTGCTCCCAACTGCTACCGAAAACAAAAACCTTTTTATTTCTTAATACTTCTACATTGATTAATCTTTTTTCTTTTGCAAGAAGACTACGCTGATAAACACGGTCAAATCTTGTATCACCGACAGCAATTATTTTATGGGAAGAAATTTCGAATTCAGCAAATTCCTTTGCATCAATTTCCGAAACGGTTAAAATCTTTGTTAGTGCACTGAAAAGTATTTTATGGAATGATTTAATAAACGGTAATTTCCTGTGTGAATCACTTCGCATTGTTGCATCAACAAGAAATATCGGAATGTCTTTTTCACTTAATACTCTTATCATATTCGGCCAGATATCATAACGCATTAAAACGGAGATATCCGGTTTAACTATTTTTATAAATTTTCTTGCGTTGTAAATAGTATCAAAAGGAATATATGCTATAAGATCAGCGTGAGGATATTTTCTTGAATTCTCATAACCGGAAGGAGAGAAGAAAGTGATGAGTATGTTTACATCGTGATTTTTTTTTAATTCTTCAATTATGGGTTTCGCCTGTTCAAACTCACCGAGGGAAGAGGAGTGAAACCAAATAAGTTTCTTCCTTTTATTCAGAGAAGAAGCCGTGAGAATGATTTCTTCATAAACTCTTTTTCTTCCTTTTATGCCGCGTTTTATTTTATTGTTGAATATTCCGCCAACATGTAAAACAACGTATAGAAACGGTATAACTACGAAATC
>JALHTS010000419.1 GCA_022865965.1 Ignavibacteriaceae bacterium | reverse complement strand
TAAGCGAATCTATATCGTGGTAAAAAACATAATCAATATCTTTTGATTTTGGATCAATATCTCTCGGAATAGCAATATCCATCAGCACCATTGAGGCATAATTCCTTTTCTTCATTGCTCCTTCAATATCCAGCTTGCTGATAATCAAGCCCTCTGAACTTGTTGCGCTTACTACAATATCAAATTTATGAAGATGTTCTTTGAAGTTTGAAAAAGGGAAGACAGCAGTGTTCAGTTCGGCGGCAAGTTTTTCTGCTTTATCAAAAGTTCTGTTAGTAAGTGCAAGTCTTCCAATTCCTCTGTCGCGTAAATGTTTTGCTGCTATTTCACCTGTCTCACCAGTTCCAATTATCAAAGCAGATTTTTTATTAAGATTAGAAAAAATCTTTTCAATAAGCTGAACCGCTGCATAACTAACTGTGACTGCACCTTCGCTTATAGTGGTTTCTGTAATTGCTCTTTTACCAACTCTTGTTGTAGCATCCATAATGCGGCGCATAAAAAATCCGGTGAACTGAAGTTCATCCGCAATCTGAAACGAATCTTTAACCTGTTTAAATATCTGGTTATCGCCGATTAGCATGGAATCAATTCCGGTTGCAACTCTGAATAAATGTCTTATAGAATCTTTTGAAATAAAATTCTCAAAATGTTCTGTGTTTGCCTTTGAATCAGATTTATAAGTGATGAAAGAATCCTGCAATTCCTTAACAGTAACTTTGGGATCGAGGGGAATACCATATATCTCTGTTCTGTTGCAGGTCGAAATAATAAGACCTTCACTCAAAAGCTTTCCTTTTTGCTGAAGAATAAAATTACGTATCTCTTCTTCACTAAGATGGAGAGTTTCTCTTAATTCGACAGGAGCAGTTCTATGATTTATTGATACGCCAAGAAGATTCATATAGCATCAATAAAAAGAATGAAAACTTTGTGCGAGAAAATTTGAAAGCATAGTTGAAAATATTGCCAGAAGAAAACCTATTATAGACAGAATGATTAATTTCCTACCTTTCCATTTCCCGAATATTTTGTTCATTATTCCAAATCCATATAGAAGCCATACTAAAAAAGTTCCTATTAATTTGGGATCAGCATATGAAAACCCTTCCGGGAATGCTTTCGGCAGCCATATAATTCCAACTAGAATTGCCATTGTTAGTAAGAAAAATCCAATTACTGCTGAATAGAAACTTAATTTTTCCAACACTTCAAGACTTGGCAAACGGTTAAAGATTAATCCAAACTTATTCAGCTTTATATCTTTATACAGAATGAGATATAGGAATCCGTAAACAGCGGCCATAGTAATACCGGAATAGCCAATAAGTGCACTAAAAACATGAAGTCCTAGAAGATTACTTTGTAAAACCTCTTGAACTTTCAGTAAGTCTTCAATAAAAAGGGAAGATATTACCTGAAAAAAGATTGAGATGATAATAATGAAAGGACCGGTTCCGCGAATATCAGTCAAGAGTTCAAGTATGAAATAAGAAAAGCTGATTGAAAATGCGAGAACGGTAAAAATTTCGAAAACATTTGTAATCGGCGGATGATTAAATTCAATTGTCCGCATTAAAAGATATACTATGTGGAGGAAAAGAGTTAAGAAAAGAAAAACTCTTTTTGAGTGAAAAAATTTTCTTCCGCCTTTCTGAAAATCGTAAGAGTAAATAAGGAAAGTGGTTAAATAGAAAAACGGAAGAAGAATATTTAAAACATCAATTGAAGATAACATACATATTCCCTAAATATGACTCACAAGTGCAAAAATAACATTTAACAATAGTAAAACAAATTATTTGCTTGAATTACGTTAAAAAAGGGTAAAGAGATGACATTCTTATTTTTCAATCCAATTTCAAAAAATAAAATTATTCTCAAATTTGGAAGCATAATTCTTTTTAAAAGATGCCATCTCTAAATTAAATTGACTAAAGAAAAAAGTTTGATTAAATAATGACTACCTAGTCAACTAATTACCGCCCAAAATGATTGGCAAACCATCTTTTCCCGAACCAATTACAATTATCTTAGAATTGGTTGAATTTGCAAGTTTTTCGGTAGCTTCAATTCCTTTCCACTTCAGTACCTGATCGCTAATTCCTT
>JALHTS010000418.1 GCA_022865965.1 Ignavibacteriaceae bacterium | reverse complement strand
CCATTCGACCTTAGAGAATGTATTGAAGATTCGCTCGACCTGATTGCTACCAAAGCCGCTGAAAAAAATATTGAACTCAGTTACAGTATTGATACATCTACACCCTTTGCAATTTATGGAGATGTAACAAGATTAAGACAAGTTCTTACAAATCTTTTAAGTAATGCTGTAAAATTTACTCATGTTGGTGAAGTAACGATATCTGTTACTTCTGAAATTATTAATGAAAAAACTTACATTTTAAGAATTAGCGTTAAAGATACCGGTATTGGAATTCCCGAGTCGAGAATGCATAAACTCTTTCATCCTTTTAGCCAGGCAGATTCTTCAACAACAAGAAGTTTTGGCGGAACGGGCTTAGGCTTAGTGATCAGCAAAAGACTTATTGAACTTATGGGCGGTGAAATAACTGTTAACAGTAAAGAAGGTTTGGGAAGCGAATTTGTTTTTACGATTACTACTCATACAGTTTCCTCTGACATTAAACTATACCTTTTCGAAGCTTCAGCAGAGTTAAAAAATAAAAAGGCACTTATTATCAGCAATACTGGTAATATTGATCAAATGATTCTTTCACTTACTCAAAGGTGGGGAATGATTCCTTTTCTTTTTGAAGATTTGGATCAGGCGAAAAAAGAATATGGCGAAAAATTACTTTTTGATTTTATAATTATCAATCCATCAAAGAACAAACAAATTGAAGCTTTGCTTTCTAAATTGAATGAAACTATAAATCCATCTTTTTCCTCTGTTTTAATATTAACGATACTTGGAGAAATAATTGATGACAGCAAATTAGAAATAAATTTCAGATATAAAACGATTAGTAAACCTCTTAAAGGGAAAAAATTTCATTCTGCTCTTCTTGAATTATTAGAAGTAAAAAAAGATTTCAGCGAAAAAGAATTTGCAGAACCAACAGAACATGTGCTTGATAAAAATCATCAAATAAAGATTCTGCTCGTTGAAGATAATGCGATAAATCAAATGGTTGCCAATAAAATGCTTAATCGTCTAGGTTATAAACCGGATATTGCCGCTAACGGTAAAGAAGCTGTTGATGCGGTGAGAAATAACCATTATGATATTGTATTAATGGACATTCTAATGCCCGAATTAGATGGTCTCGAAGCATTGAAAATTATTAAAGAAGAAATTCCGGAAGAAAAATTACCCGTTATCATTGCAATGACAGCTAATGCTCTGACGGGGGATCAAAAAGATTATATTCAAGCGGGAATGGATGATTACATTTCAAAACCAGTTTCAATTGAATTACTTCGACAACTTATTGATAAATGGAAAAGCAAAGTAAATGAAAGACGAGAAAAAACTTTAGTAAAATCAATACCTGGAAACCTTGTATTCACATTTATAAAAGAAGATGACATTACTTTTCTCAATGATATAAAATCAAAAGACGATTTTCGGTTTTTTATTGAGATGCTTGATGTCTATATAAATGATATCCCCAGAACTATTGAGAAAATTAAGCAGGCAACATCTCAAAGAAATTTTGAAAACTTAAGATTTTACCTCCATAAATTAAAAGGAAGTGCATTAACATTAGGAGTTACCGCTACTTCAAATGTCTGCATTGATCTTGAAAATGCCGCTGTAAAAAACAGAATGAATAGCGAAACTATGTTCCTCATCAACAAACTTATTGAACAAGTTTATATAATAACCGAAGAACTTATACTTCTTAAAAACAAATATTTGAATATTCTTAATTCCTAAATAAAAACTTTCCAGATGAACAAATCTTCTAAACAGCGTGCAACTTTAAATAGAACCTTAACATTAACCGAATCCGATAAAGAAAATTTTTTATCAACTTTGATTAGCTTAAAACAAAAAGTGAGTTTAAAGAGTATAACTAATCAGATAATTAATCAGGATTTGTTCGAAGCAATTAACCATCTTCCAAATAATTTTGTTGATCTTTTGTTTATCGACCCACCTTACAATCTTACTAAGGATTTCTCGGGATTGAACTTCAAAAAAATGAATGATGATAAATATGAAAAATGGATTGACAGTTGGTTAGCCCCATTATCAAAAACACTGAAGAAAAATGCTTCGGTTTATTTTTGCAGCGACTGGCACAGTTCAACAGCAGCAGCAAGAGTATTGAATAAATATTTTGTTATTAGAAACAGAATTACGTGGGAAAGAGAAAAAGGAAGAGGTGCTAAAGTCAACTGGAAAAATTCATCCGAAGATGTCTGGTTTTGCACAATGTCAGATAATTATAAATTTAATGTTGATTCAGTAAAACTAAGGAGAAATGTTCTAGCCCCTTACAAAGTGAATGGTCAGCCAAAAGACTGGAATGAAGATAAAGGAATAAAATTCAGAGATACGTATCCATCAAATATCTGGACCGATATTACTGTTCCCTTCTGGTCAATGCCTGAGAATACCGATCATCCGACCCAGAAACCTGAAAAGTTACTGGCTAAAATAATTCTTGCCAGTTCTGATGAAGGAGATTTTGTGTTCGATCCTTTTCTCGGATCAGGCACAGCTGCTGTTGTATCGAAAAAGCTTGGCAGAAAATTTTGCGGTGTTGAGCTGAATAAAGATTACTGTTACCTGACACTGAAAAGATTACAAGCAGCAGAAAAAAATAAATCTATTCAAGGCTTTAATAGTGGTGTTTTCTGGGAAAGAAATACTCTAAAGAATCAGAAATAACTAGTAGAGACGAATTTCAATTCATCTCTACCAAATATTAAATAACTTAATAATTTGAAAACTATAAGTTTAAGATACATCACTATCATTTTCAGAATTTATTCGGTCCGGCTTTTTTAATTGCGTCATCAGTATCCGCTGCATACTGTTCAAAGTTTTTAATAAACATATTAGCAAGTTTTTTTGCTTGTGTATCATAAGCATTTTTATCAGACCAAGTATTTCTAGGATTAAGAATTTCTTCAGGCACGTTAGGACACGATTTTGGAACCTGCAGGTTAAAGAACGGATCGGTAAAGTATTCAACTTTATCCAGTTTACCTTCAAGTGCAGCGCTTAACATTGCACGAGTATGTTGTATTTTCATTCTACTGCCAACACCATAAGGTCCACCTGTCCAACCTGTATTAACCAGCCAGCAATTTACTTTATGCTTATTAATCTTTTGTCCAAGAAGTTTAGCATAAACATTTGGATGAAGAGCCATGAAAGGCGCACCGAAACATGTACTGAAGGTAGCTTTAGGTTCTGTTACACCTTTTTCTGTTCCTGCAACTTTAGCAGTGTACCCGGATATAAAATGATACATTGCCTGCTCAGCACTTAGTTTGGCAATTGGAGGAAGAGTTCCGAATGCATCGGCAGTAAGCATTATTATATTTTTAGGATGACCAGCCATTCCGCTTGCGACTATATTGGGAAGATGAGTTAATGGATAAGCTGCCCGTGTATTTTCTGTAAATGTATCATCGTCAAGATCAAGCTTTCTGTTATGAGCATCAATCTGAACATTTTCTAAAATTGTTCCAAATCTTCTTGTACACTCGTAAATATCGGGCTCAGCTTCAGGTGATAATCTGATAACTTTTGCATAACATCCACCTTCGTAATTAAATACACCATTTTCGCTCCAGCCATGCTCATCATCTCCAATTAAACTTCTGTTAGGATCGGCAGAAAGTGTTGTTTTACCAGTACCGCTTAATCCAAAGAACAGGGCAACATCATCATCTTTGCCAACATTTGCAGAGCAATGCATTGACATTACATTTTGTAATGGCATTAGGTAATTCATTACTGTGAAAATAGATTTTTTAATTTCACCTCCATAACTTGTTCCACCGATAAGTACAAGTTTCTTTCCAAAATTTACAACTACAAAAACTTCCGAATTTGTACTATCAACTTCTTTATCAGCGTGGTAATTCGGCATGTGAATAATTGTGAAATCAGTTTTATGTTTTTCCAATTCTTCAGCACTGTTATATCTTCTGAACATATTTTTGGCAAATAAAGTATGCCAGGCATTTTCAGAAATAACTCTTATACCTAATTTATATGTAGGATCAGCGCTTACATAACAATCTTCAACATACAGATCTTTACCCTGAATATAGGCTTTCATCTTAGAGTACAATCTTTCAAAATTATCTTCAGGTATATCTCTGTTTTCTTTTCCCCACCAAATATTATTTTCACTTGAAGGTTCGCGAACAAAAAATTTATCCTTAGGGCTTCTTCCTGTATGATATCCTGTTCTAACAACCAAAGGGCCTAAATGTGCAATTAGTCCTTCTCTCCTTCTTATTACTTGCTCATACAAAGCAGGAGTTCCATAATTATAAAATACCTCTCGTATATTACGTATTCCTAAGCTTTGCAATTCTTTTATAACACTATCTTTAAGTATCATAATAACTCCTAAATTATTTTATTAATTAAAATATAAAAGAACCTTTTGTTATTGATTGTCTGGTATTTGCAATATTCAATTTTGAGTATAATATAAATATTATTTACTGGTTTGCACAATTCATATTTTTATAATAACACTAATTTTTTTACAAATAAAGTTTTATATTAACCATTAACATTTACAAAGAATTACCCAAATGGATAGAATTTTAATAATAGAAGATGAAAATAATCTAAGACAAGCCATTGCAGATTTTCTTGAGGTTGAGGGATTCAAATGCCTGCAGGCTGCTGATGGTACAGAAGGAATTGACATTGCTCGCACGGAACTACCCGATATAATTATTTGTGATATAAAAATGCCCGGAGTGAATGGTCACGAAGTATTAAAGGAACTAAGAAGAGATTCCAGAACTTCGTCTATTCCTTTTATTTTTCTCACAGCGTTAGTAGAAAAAGGTGACATCAGAAAAGGTATGGAATTAGGTGCGGACGATTACCTGACAAAACCATTTCTTACACAAGACCTTTTATCAGCAATTAAAACAAGGTTACATAAAAGTCAAGAACTTAAAGAACGCTTCCATGATTTGCGCAAGAGCCTTGTTCATAAATTACCACACGAATTCAGAACACCTCTGGTTTCCATCATTGGCTACGCTCAGTTATTGATAGACAGATATAAAGAGAATACTGATCCTGCAATAATTGAATATTCCAAATCAATATATGATGCTGGTGTAAGATTAAATAAAATGATTCAGAATTTTATTGTATTTACGAAACTTAAACTCGTATCAGGTGACGCTAAGTTTAAAGTAGAATTTCAAGCTGAACCTACTTTAATTTCACATTCATTAATCAAATCT
>JALHTS010000417.1 GCA_022865965.1 Ignavibacteriaceae bacterium | reverse complement strand
ATGCGGGCAAGTTTACCTTTATTGACTACTTTTTGAAGATGTTCTAATCCAGTTTCTCTATCCGCACTAACTCCAACTAATTTTATTGCCCATTGAAGAGAAGATGGTATCTGAGCAACTGCAAGATTATATAAACCTAATCCAAGATGAGCATCATAAAGTTTTTCGTTAAGCTCCAAAGATTTAGATGAATAGTATTTCATCCTGTCGCTTTCCCAAACCGCATAAACATATTTTTCTGCTCTGGCATTGGCAATTGAACGATTAGCATAAATGCATCCCAGAATCTTTGAAAGTTCAGCAGTCAGAGAATCTTGTTTTTCTATTTTCTTGGCAAGATTGAGTGCTTGATCAGAATAAATAAAGAAAGTATCGAGGTAAGCTTCATTGTATGAACCGAGATAAAACCATAACGGCATAATTGATGAGTAATGATATCCAACCGGATTTTCAGGAAATTCATCAATCAAATCATTAAATATTTTTTCTCCTTTCTCCCAATCAAAATTATAAATAGCATCTAATCCCCGCTGCACTCTGCTCTCAATTCTTTGCTGAGCATATAATTGAGAAATAAAACATAGTAGAACTAAAAATAAACTTCTAAATATATACATGCGGTTTTCTGAAGTATTAATTAAAAAGATCAGGAATTAATTTTCATCGATTCGGAAAATTTCAATGCTGCTTTAACAAACTCTCTGAATAAAGGATGAGCATTTGTTGCTCTGGATTTTAATTCAGGATGAAACTGACATGCAATAAACCAATTATGATCCGGATATTCAATCATTTCAACAAGTTCTCTATCGGGTGATAAACCACTGAATATTAATCCGTTTTCAGCAAGTTGAGTTCTAAACTTATTATTAACCTCGTATCTGTGACGATGTCTTTCAGAAATATTTTGACTTTTATATGCTTCAAAAGTTTTTGTGCCTTCTTTTACTACACAAGGATAAGCACCAAGACGCATTGTAGCACCCATATTTTTAATGTTCTTCTGATCGGGCATAAGATCAATAACGCTGAATTTATTGTGTTTAAATTCCGAACTGTTAGCTTTTTTTATTCCGCAGACATTACGTGCGAATTCAATAACTGCACATTGGAGCCCAAGACAAATTCCAAGGAAAGGAATATTATTCTCGCGAGCATATCTGACTGCATTTATCATTCCTTCAATACCTCGTTCACCAAAACCACCGGGGACAAGAATTCCGCTTACACCATTAAATAATTTTTCAGGGGATTCATTATCAACCATTTCAGAACTAATTGATCTTACTTTTACCTTACAATCGTTTTCGGCACCTGCATGAATAAACGCTTCCATAATACTTTTATATGCATCAGAATGTACAACGTATTTTCCACACAGAGCAATTTCAACGGTGTTTTTAGGATTCTTGACTTTTGATACAAAATTCTCCCATTCGTCCAGGTTTATCTTTCTCTCGGGTAGATGCAGATTCTTAAGAACAATTTGATCAAGTTTTTCTTTTGACAAGACTAGCGGAACTTCATAAATAGTGGAACAATCATAAGCGGAAATAACTGATTTGGAATCGACATTGCAGAATAATGCAATTTTATTTCTTATATCGCGGCCAATTTTTTTCTCAGAACGGCATATTAATAAATCCGGTTGGATTCCAAGCTCAAGAAGATTCTTAACACTATGCTGGGTAGGTTTAGTTTTTACCTCACCTGCTGAAGCTATATACGGTACTAAAGTAACGTGAATAACAATCGTATTCTTTCTTCCAATTTCAAGCATAATCTGACGAATAGCTTCCATAAACGGAAGACTTTCAATATCACCAACAGTACCGCCTATTTCGCTAATAATAATATCATACTCACCAAGTTCACTTAGCTTAAGCATTCGATTTTTAATTTCATCAGTAATGTGAGGAATTACCTGAACAGTAGCACCAAGAAAATCGCCGCGTCTTTCTTTAGTGATTACCTCATTATAGACCTGACCGGTGGTTGTATTATTAGCACGAGTCATATTAACATCCAAAAAACGCTCGTAGTGACCAAGATCCAAATCTGTTTCTGCACCATCATCGGTAACATAAACTTCTCCGTGCTGAAACGGACTCATAGTTCCGGGATCAACATTGATGTAAGGATCAAATTTTTGGATTGTGACTCTGAAGCCGCGTTGTTTAAGTAGTAAACCGAGAGAGGAGGCTGTGATACCCTTGCCTAAAGACGAAACTACACCACCTGTAACGAAGATGAACTTAACTTTTTTTCTTGATGACATTTTGCTTTTTTTTGCTTTGAAATATAGAGTAAGGCAAACTGATTTACAATTTTAAAAGGTTTGAAACTAAGAATTTAAATCATTTTTTCTTTGGGTCTGTATTTTCTTCAATAATCTTTCAAAGTATTCCTCAAATGATTCATTT
>JALHTS010000416.1 GCA_022865965.1 Ignavibacteriaceae bacterium | reverse complement strand
TTTTAGCTGTATAACATCATTTGCAGACCTAACAAAAGATAATGCTATGTAATCAACACGATGTTTTATAAGAAATTCGAGATCAAAAAAATCTTTCTCAGTAATGGATGGAGTTGATAATTTCATTCCCGGAAGGTTCATCCCTTTTCTGGGGGATAGAATTCCACCGGTTTCGATGACACAAACTACGGAACGCTCTCTTTTTTCCGTAATCGTTAATCTTATCAATCCATCGTTAATTAAAATCTTATCTCCGATTGATGCATCTTCGACCAATGATTTGTAAGAAGCAGAAATAATTTTAGAATTACCTTTTATATTATCCACAGTAATTTCAATAGTGTCTCCATCCATAATTTCAACTTCTGTCTCTTCAAGATCACCGATACGAATTTTTGGTCCCTGTAAATCTGCTAGAACTGCCAATGGTGTGTTTTCTTCAGTACATGCAGTATGAATTGTATTAAACAATTTTTCATAAAAGTTATGGTCACTGTGAGATAAATTCAATCTGACTCCGTCAATTCCGTGACGGATCAAAGCCTTCAAAGTATTCAGGTCACTTGTTAAGGGACCGAGCGTGGCAAGTATTTTTGTTTTTGCAAACGTATCGGGGGTTTCTGCCATTACTTTCGACTTTTCTTTTTTTGTTCCGTTTGGTTATTAGATTTATATGCTCTTGATTTAGCATAAAGATCTTTTATTTTACATTCGACCAGATAAAAAACTGTTTTTGGTTCATATCCTTTTATTCCCTTTACGCCGGCTTTTACACTTGTCAAAATTTCAATTCCTTCTTCAACTCGTGTTATAGGATAAATGTGAAAATTTTTCTTACGAACAGATTCGATAACATCTTCTCTTAACATAAGATCTTTAACATTCTGAATTGGAATTATCACTCCTTGCGTACTCGTTAAACCTTTCATTTTACATATATCATAAAAGCCTTCAATCTTTTCATTCACTCCACCAATTGGCTGAACATCACCTTTTTGATTTAATGAACCGGTAACTGCAATTGTTTGCTTAATTGGCAAACCGGAGAGAGTAGACAGCAAAGCAAATATTTCAGCACACGAAGCACTATCACCGTCAACTGTTCCGTATGATTGCTCGAATACAAGATTAGCATTAAAAGAAAGCGGAAGATCCTGTCCGAAAGTTTCTCTGAAGTAACCGGAAATTATAAGAACACCTTTATTATAATGTCTTCCGCTCATTCCAGCTTCACGTTCAACATTAATTATTGAACCGCTGCCCAATGAAACTGTTGCTGTTATTCTTGTTGGTCTTCCGAAAGAATAAAAGTCGGCATCATAAACGGCTAGTCCGTTTATTTGTCCTACTCTTTCATCTGTTGTGTCAATTAAAAAAGTTCCATTCTCAAACATTTCTGTAATTTTATCTTCAAGCATTCCGTGTCGTTCACGTATAAACAGATAAGCTCTTTCAACGTGCTTTGCAGTTACGAATTCTGCATTCTCTTCATTTGCCCAGAAAGTTGCCTCACGGGCAATATCAGCAATTTGAGAAAATCGGGTTGTTAATTTGTTTTTCTTCCCTGCAAACACTGCACTTATTTCAATGAGATAAGCAATTGCTGTTTTATCAAAATTTTTAAGATTATCATCACGAATTAATTTTTTAATTACTCTTGCATACTCTATAAGAACCTCGTCACTTCTCTCGATCTCATAATCAAAGTCAGCTTTTACTTTAAACATTTTTTTAAAATCATATTCGCGCTGTGAGAGATAAGAATAAATGAGATCGCTGCCGATGAGAATTACTTTAGTATCAATATCAATTGGCTGAGGTTTTAATGATGTAGGAGACATCTGGAATAAATATGGTGCTTCCTGAATTTCAAGTTTGTGATAAGTAAGGACTCGTTTCAGAGTTTTCCAAACGCCTGGTTCTTCGAACAAATGATAGACATTCAAAACGAGGAAACCACCGTTAGCACGAATCAATGATCCCGCTTTGATATTAGTAAAATCAGCATACCAGCTACCTCTGCCATCAGAAACCTTTTCAATTGTACCAAAAAGATTTGTATAGGTCGGTGAAGTCTCAATAATAACAGGACACTCATCAATTTCGGTGTTATCAAGAATTATATTCACTTCATATTCTCGAAAATAATCAATCAGAAATCCTTCTTTTGTCGTTTCGCCTTCAGATTTTTGTCCAATAAAAATCTGAAGATTTTCAAGAATATTTTCTTCAACCTGTTTTATATAAGAAAGCACACTATTTGAAGTATATTTTTCTTTAAGACCTTCGGTAATTCCTTTAACTATAACCTCACAACTATCCTTCTCAAGTTTTTGAAGTTTTTCTTGAAAATCCTGACTAAGTTTTAATCCTTTCTTAAATAATAACTGAAGTTCCTCCTTGTTATTATTGTAATGTTTAACAATTTCCTGAGCCTGCTCTTTTGTAATTTTTTCTTCCTTTATATATTCCTCTAACTGAAAAATTGGTACGGGTTGGTCATTTATTAATGGAATTATATCCGGACGAATTGCATCACCAACTTTTACCTGTCCTAATGAAAATCCTTTTTCTCTTAATTTTTTATCAAATGAAGTCATTAAATCCTGTTCAGCCTGTCCATATTCTTCAACAATTATTTTCTTTCTGTTAGTATAAAGTTCGCTTTCAAGTGTAAGGGGAATGCGCTGTTTAAGAACTTCTATTGCCGAAGCGAGATCGGACTCAAATTCTTTTGCAGTCCCTTTGGGAAATGTTAAAAGCAATGGGGAATCCGGGTTTTTAAAATTGTTTACATACGCATAATCATAAAGAGGGGGACATTTAGAACTTATTTTTTCCAACATTTGTTTTACAGTAGTTGCTTTTCCTGAACCAGATAAACCAGCAATGTAGATATTATAACCCGGACTCTTTAAATCAACTCCAAGTTTTATAGCTCTCATTGCTCTTTTTTGACCAAGAATTCCTTCGATAGGTTCAAGGTCACCTGTTGAATCGAATTCAAATATATTCGGATCACACTTCCACCTTAGATCTGCCGGTTTTAATTCTTTATGTTTTGAAGCTTTTAGATTTGCCATTGCTGATGCCTGTATTTAATTTCGGTATGTTCGTGAAAGAATTCTCTTTCAAATTAGTTAAACGAATCTAAAGATTCTTATTTCTAATTTCAAAAATACGGAATTATTTTAATCATTTTTTTAAAGAAGGTACAATGAACATTTCAGACATCAGAACTTACTTTCCTTATCTGAATAACAGAATTATTTATTTCAACCATGCTGCAACCGGACCGGTGTGTAAACCGGTTATAGACCGGATAAATGAAGTTCTTAAGGAGCGCAGCGAATCAAAAATGGATGATTATCAATCATTTCTTTCTGTTGCCGATGAAACAAAAGAACTTCTTGCACGATATCTAAATACCGGTAAAGAAAGGATTGCCTTTACAGATAATACATCAAACGGATTTAATATTTTAGCTCAAGGCTTAAAGTGGGAAAGTGGTGATAAGATAATTCTTAATGATATTGAATTTCCATCAAATGTCTATCCTTTTTTAAATCTACAGAAGAAAGGTGTTCAAGTTGAATTTGTAAAATCAAAAGATGGAATTGTTTCAGCTGAGGATATTATTAATGCAGCGGATAATAAAACAAAACTTATTTCGGTAAGCTATGTACAGTTTTTATCGGGATATAAAATCGATCTTGAAATACTCGGTGAGTTTTGCAAAAGTAAAAATATTATTCTAAGTATCGATGCAATTCAGGGATTAGGGGCACTTCAGCTTGATGTTCAAAAATGTAATATAGATTTTCTTTCTTGTGGAGTTCAAAAATGGATGCTTGGTCTGCAAGGAATGGCATTCATTTACATCTCAAAAGAATTACAGGAAAAGATGGAACCTACTTTTGTCGGCTGGCTTTCTGTTGAAAATGCCTGGGATTTACTTCAGTTTGAGATGAAAATAAAATCATCTGCTTCTGCTTTTCAAACAGGAACAATTAATGCCGTGGGAATTTATGCTCTCAATATTTCCTTGAAAATGTTTGAATCTTTTGGATTTAGAAGAGTAGAAAATTCCGTAATTGACCACACACTATTTTTAAGAAATAAACTGAAAGACGAAAGGATTCGTTTATATCCAGATGAATTAGAGGAAAAATATTTTTCTGGAATTGTGACATTCAAGCATCCTGATTCTGAAGGTTTATTCAACTGGTTAACAGAGAGAAATATTATAACTTCTTTACGCGAAAAAATGATAAGACTTTCTCCTCATTTCTATAACAATGAGGAAGATATTGACAAAGTTGTTGATGCAATAAAAAATTATTAAAAATCTATAATGAAATTTGTTTTATTCCCGTTACAAAAATTAAATTAGAACTCATTATTCTCTTTGAATTATGAAATGAAATCCCAATTTTTTACTTTAGTTTTAACTCACTCATTTTCAGGATTTTAAGATGAAGTCAATTGTATACAGTTTTATATCAGTTCTTTTGATGTTCTTATCTATAGGCTGTGAAGAAAAGCAGGAAGAGCAGCCTCAAATAAGGATTAGTCCAAAAGCAGAAGTAATGCAAACAGTAGGATTCACAGAAGTAAAAGTTGATTACAGCAGACCGGGAGTAAAGGGAAGAGTTATTTGGGGAGAACTTGTACCTTTTGATAAAGTGTGGCGAGGTGGAGCTAATGAAGCCACCAAATTTACATTCAGTGCAGATGTTTTGATTAATGATAAACCTTTAAAAGCTGGTTCTTACAGTTTCTTTGCAATACCGGGTACTGAGGAATGGATATTGATATTTAATAAAGTTGCCGATCAATGGGGAGCTTTTGAATACAACGAAGCTGAAGATGCGCTTCGCATAAAAGTTTATCCGATTGAAAATGATTTTCAGGAATGGCTTACTTATACAATTACAAGAACTTCAGATACAACTGCAGATATTAAATTAGAATGGGAAAAGTTAAAAGTTCCATTTATCCTTGAAGTTAAAATAAATTAGAGATTTAACAAACCTTCGAGGCATTTTTAATATGACCTCGAAGGTTACATAAAACTATCCTCTTATCACTTTCAATAATTCTTCCGTTTTTTGCTTCATCAACTGTTCATCATCTTTTGCTTCAACATTCAAACGGATAATTGGTTCAGTGTTGGACATTCTTAAGTTGAATCTCCACTCATCATATTCAACGCTTAATCCGTCAACTTTATCTATCTTTCCATCAGAATAAAGCTTCTCAATTTCTTTAAGTTTTCCTGCAGGATCAGGAATTGTGGAGTTAATTTCGCCGGAACAAGGATATTTAGCAATCATTTCTTTAACAAGTTCGCTGAGTTTTTTATTTTCTTCAGACATCAACTGCATAATCAGTAAGAAGGGAATCATCCCGCTGTCTGAATAAGCATTATCGCGGAAGTAATGATGAGCAGACATTTCACCGCCGTAAATTGAATTTACTTCTCTCATCTTTTCTTTAATAAATGCATGTCCGCTTACAGATTGAACTGCAACTCCTCCATTCGCTTTTACTATTTCTAAAGTATTCCAGGTAAGGCGAGGATCGTGAACAATTCTTTCACCCGGATTATTTTTGAGTATTGATTTTGCAAGAAGTCCAACTATATAATATCCTTCAATAAAATTCCCATTCTCATCAAAGAAAAAGCAGCGGTCGTAATCACCATCCCACGCAACTCCAAGATCAGCTTTATTTTTCAGAACTGCATCAATAGTTGGCTGGCGGTTCTCAGGAAGTAAGGGATTCGGAACGCCGTGCGGGAAATCCGAATCAGGTTCATTAAAAACTTTTATCATTTTTATTGGAAGGTCTTTCTCAATTGCATCAATTGCTAATCCTGCGCAGCCGTTTCCTGCATTTACTACAACAGCAAAAGGATTGATTTTCTTTGCATTGTAAAACTTTTTTAGGTTTGATATAAAATCAGTCATAATATCTTTTTTGATATATCTGCCTTTTTTCTCATTTACATCACCCAAATCATTATTAAGGATCATTTTCTCTACCTGATTCAAACCTGAATCATAACCAACAGGAACGGAATTTCGCTTAACGAATTTCATTCCATTGTATTCAGGAGGATTATGACTTGCTGTAATCATTATTCCACCATCGGCATCAAAGAAAGGAGTTCCGAAGTAAACCATTTCGGTTCCGCAAAGTCCGATATCAATTACATCAACTCCGGCATCATTTAATCCCCTTGTTAATGCTTCAGAAATTTCTTCAGATGATTTACGAATGTCATGGCCAATAACAACTTTTTTTGCATTTACCAATTTTGCAAAAGCCCGACCGGTTTTATAAGCTAATTGTGCATTTAACTCAGAAGGGACTTTCCCCCTGACATCATAAGCTTTGAAACAGTTTAATCTCTCCATAAAATTTCCTTGATATAAAAAAAATGAAAAAATAATCTCTGAAAAAGATTGGTATTTTTATAGGAACAGACTTCCAGTAATTTTCATATGTAATTTATAAAATTATTCCAAGCTATACTTAGAAAATTTCTTTAAAGGTACTTAATTTTTACATGGACTTTTTGAAATTAACTACTTATGTTTCTATCCAATAATAAAAATATGGAGTCAGTTATCGCTACTACTGATACTATTAAATGGCACTTCGCTAAATGCAATAACACAAAATGCAACTCAATTTTTCCGGTTAACCCCATTGAAAAGCCGGGGGAGTTAGGTTTCATCTGTCCGGATTGCAGCGCAAAGACAACTACATCGCATATTGTGCAGTGTTCCAGTTGTAAAACAATTCTGAACTTTGTAAGAGCCGCTAATTATGAAGAAAAAGTGGTTTTTTCAGTTCCTAAATGTTCGCACTGTGTTGGCACCATAGAAGATGAATGGGAAATCGAACCATTGTATCAACCCGATTCCTATATTTAGTTTTGCCAAATTTCAGCCAAAGTTTTTTTTACCGATTCTTTCTTGATTTAAAGAGGAAGAATTGGTGATATCGTTTATCCGTTTATTGACCATTCGAATGAAAAATCCATTAAAAAAGTTATTTATTTTGACTGAATTTTTATGTCTATTCAAACTGATATTCGTAAATTAGGCTGATTTTTTTCATAAAATAATAATAAACAAAAATAAGGACAGAATTATGAAAATAGGATCGCTCAAACTCTTTCGTATGAGTCTTTTGTCTGTTGTCTTAGTTGGATTCTTTTTTGTTAATCCACTTAAAGCACAACAAAATACCGAATGGCTAAATCTTGATACTGTTAAAGCCGGAAGGTTTGATAATGGTAAAATGTGGACCTTCGAATATCCACCAATGGATTATTTTGAAGAAGCTTATGGTTTTCGTCCCACTCAAGAATGGTTCGATCATATAAGAATGTCTGCATTGAGATTTGCAAATTATTGCTCGGCATCATTTATTTCAGCAGATGGATTGGTTATGACCAATCATCATTGCGGACGTCAGAGTGTTACACAAATATCCGGTGAAGATGAAGATTTCCATGCAGATGGATTTATTGCTCAAACTCTTGAAGATGAAAGACCGGTACCGGGTCTTTATGTAAGTCAGCTTGTGCTTATAAAAGATGTTACAGATGAAATTTTAGCTGAAATAGAAAATGGAAAAACCGACGAAGAAAGAACGAAACTTAAAAATGATATAATCAAAGTTATTGAAGATCGTGAATCTCAGGAATCAGGTTATGAATGTTCTGTAACAGCACTTTATAACGGTGGAAAATATTCACTTTACGGTTATAAGAGATATACTGATGTAAGATTAGTTTTTGCTCCTGAAGACCAGCTTGGTTTCTTTGGCGGTGATCCTGATAATTTTACTTATCCGCGTTATAATCTAGATGTCACATTTTTCAGAGTTTATGATGAAGACGGAAAGCCTTTAAAGACAGATAATTACCTCAAGTGGAGTGAGAATGGTGCCGCACCTGGTGAACCTGTTTTTGTTGTAGGTAATCCGGGAAATACTGACAGATTAAATACTCTTGCTCAGCTTGAATATGCCCGAGATATTCGATATCCGATGACTCTTGAAATGATTCATGGATTAATAGAAGTATATTCAAATATGATTAACGAAAGTCCTGAAAGGTCACTTGAATTACAGGATATGCTTTTCAATTTTGAAAATTCACGAAAAGCGTTCGAAGGTATTCTCAAGGGATTAAGAGATCCGATTTTAATGCAGAGAAAGAAAGATTTTGAAAAAACATTTAAAACCGCCGTTCAGAGTAATCCTGAATTGAATGAAAAATACGGTGATGTTTGGA
>JALHTS010000415.1 GCA_022865965.1 Ignavibacteriaceae bacterium | reverse complement strand
ACTTGCTGAGATTGATAAATCCCTGCAAGATTCTGAAAGTGAATGTGAGTCGGCATTATCAATAATCAATGAGCTTGCTAATACTATTAGAAGTTACAGATCACGAATAGAAATTGATCCAAACGAAGTAGAAGAAAAAAGAGAAAGACTCGGTTCACTTAATCTTCTCAAAAAGAAATACGGGGGATCACTACTGAAAGTAATTGAGTATCGCGAGAAAATAGGAAATGAGTTTCAGCTAGCAGAAAATTTTTCTGATGAAATTTTGAAACTGGAAAAAGAAATTGAAGAAATAAGAAGAACAGCTGGTGAATCAGCTGAAAAACTTTCTAACCGAAGAAAAAAAATATCTTCGAAAGTTGAAGGTGAAGTAAGGAAAACTCTTTCACAACTCGGAATATCCGACTCTGTTTTTGATATAAAAATCACAAATATTCTACCAGACAATAAATCAAATAATTTTGTTTACATCAATAAAAAGAAACTCTTAGCTGACGAAAAAGGAGTTGACGGGGTTGAATTCTATATAAGCACAAATCCGGGTGAAGATCCGAAACCTTTGGCAAAAGTTGCATCCGGCGGCGAAGTCTCTAGAATTATGCTTTCGTTAAAATCAATTCTTGCACAAAGCGATAAACTGCCGTTGCTTATATTTGATGAAATTGATACAGGTGTAAGCGGAAGAATTGCGCAAAAGGTTGGTGCTACATTAAAAAATCTCGCATCTTTCCATCAGATAATTTCAATAACACACCTTCCACAAATAGCAGGACTCGCAGCGCATCATTTTTCGGTTGAGAAAAAACAAATTGATAATCGCGCAATAAGTTTAATTAAAAAACTTTCTGAAGATGAAAGGATTAATGAGATTGCAAAACTTATGAGCGGTGAAGAACTAAGTAAGGCAAGCATAGAAAGTGCGAAACAATTAATCACAAATAAAAACTGATCGTCTTTGCATCTACCAAAAAATATTTAGATGTTTGTATTAGTAATTCTGATGAAAGGAGATTAAATATGAAAAAAATTTTATCAGTATTTCTTCTATCGGTTATTTTATTTTCTTCACTTTCGTTTGCACAAACTGGAATGAATCCAAACAGCCTTCCCCCTAATGAAGCATCCGAATACCTCAGGCCTTTATCTACCTGGTTTGGAACCTATTTAAACTCCGGGACCTATTATGATGCCGATGTTTCTGAATTATTCGGTTTCAAATTTAATCTTATTGGATTGTGGACTTTAATTCCCGACGATCAAAAAACTTTTCAACCTAATCCACAAATAAGTGGTGTTGAAAATGTAGATCCTTCGGCAACAGTCTTTGGAAACAAAGCCAGCTATTATTTAGGCAGCAACGGATTTTATACTTATCCAACCGGTTTATCATTAAATGCAGTGCCTATGGGCATTTATCAGTTTGCAGGTAGTTTTTATAATACCGAGCTGATGCTAAGATTCTTTCCTAAAGTAAAGTTTGGTGATGCTAAAGTTGGAATTTTTGGATTTGGAATTAAACATGAAATCAGCAGTCACATTCCTTTATTACCGGTTCATATATCAGTTCAAATCTTGTATAACAATTTTGCTTTGGAATATATTGGTGATGATCCGGTGAACTACACTAAAATTAAATCAAATAATTTTGCTTTTAACGTACACGCAAGCAAGACTTTTGCCGGAATGTTTATTGTTTACAGCGGTTTGCAGTATGAATCTTCGACTATGGATTTTGGTTACTACTTTGAAGATGAAAATAATTCTTATCCTGAACTAGGGAACCAAGTACAAAATCTGAGTATTGATGGAGATAATAGTATTAGATTTACTCTTGGTGGTGCAGTTAAGCTTGGTTTTTTTGTTGTAAATGCTGATGTTAACCTTACCAAACTCACAACCTTTACAACCGGTCTATCATTGGATTTTTAAAGGAATACAAAAATGAAAAATCTTAATAAATTAATTTTAACATCATTAACAGTTTTAACTGTACTTGCATTTAACGGATGCGACCCATTTGATGATTTTTATCTAACGCTTGCAATGGATACAGAATTCAATACAGTTGGTGCCGGCTCAGACATTTTTATTTCAAACGGTTTATGTCTTTCAGATTTTGATGATTATGAAGATAACAAAGATAACCTTATAGAAATCAGATATATTTCATCAGCATATATGACTATCGATGCCACGCAAGGATTGCAAGGGCAGAATCTTACGCTTACATTTTATCAGGCTGATGGTGTAACAGTTTTATTCCAGTATGTTCTTCCGGTATTTGTAGCCGCAAATTATATGAATAATCCGTTAGAGATTACTCTTACTTCACAAGAGATTGATAATATTAACATATATCTCTCAGATCCACAAAAAGATAAATGTTTTGTGGCAACTCTTGCAATTTCCAACGTACTTCCATCAAACACGTTATACACGTTACACAGTAAGTTTGAGTTTCTTGCAGAACTAAAAATAAAGTCTTAGAATAGTATTTAATAAAATATTTAAAGATGACATCTTTTCTTAAAGATGTCATCTTTCATTTTAAGCAAAGATTTGTTATTGAAAGAAAGCGCACTATATATTCATATTCCTTTTTGCGATCATAAATGTATTTATTGCGATTTCTACTCTATAATAACATCCGACAATGTTGATAATTTTTTATCCTCACTTAAAAAAGAAATTTCGTATTTTTCAAAAAAATATTCCGTTGGAAGGAATTTTAGTTCAATCTTTTTCGGCGGCGGCACTCCTTCGTTGATGAATGCAAATTACATTAAGCAAATTCTTGATGAACTGAATAATAATTTTTCAATATTGCCGGAAGCTGAGATCACGCTGGAAACTAATCCCGGAACCGTTAATTACAATAAATTGAGAGAATTT
>JALHTS010000414.1 GCA_022865965.1 Ignavibacteriaceae bacterium | reverse complement strand
GAATTATTGTAGATATGATTGAATACTGTAAAAATGAAGTTCCACAATGGAATCCTGTTTCTGTAAGCGGTTATCATATTCGTGAAGCAGGTTCAACTGCTGTGCAGGAACTTGCTTTTACTCTTGCAGACGGATTTGCATATATCGAAGCTTGTATTGAAAGAGGAATGGATGTTGATGAATTTGCTCCAAGAATATCATTCTTCTTTAATTCTCATTTAGATTTCTTTGAAGAAATCGCAAAGTATAGAGCAGCAAGAAAAATCTATGCAAAAAGAATGAAAGAAAGATACGGTGCAAAAAATCCTAGAAGCTGGTGGTTGAGATTCCATACTCAAACCGCTGGATGCTCATTGACTGCTCAACAACCTGAAAATAATATTGTAAGAACTGCATTCCAGGCGCTTGCAGGAGTGTTGGGAGGAACACAATCACTTCATACAAACTCGATGGATGAAACTCTTGCTCTGCCAAGTGAGAAAGCTGTAAAGATTGCATTAAGAACTCAGCAGCTTATAGCTTTTGAAACCGGAGTGATAAATACTGTTGATCCATTAGGTGGAAGTTATTTTATCGAATCTCTTACAGATAAAATGGAAAAAGAAGCAAACGAAATATTCGATCGGATTGACGCTTTGGGAGGTGTTATAAACGCAATTGAAACCGGATATTTCCAGAAAGAAATTGCAGATGCTGCGTATCGTTATCAGAAAGAAGTTGAAAGAAAAGAAAAATTTATAGTTGGTGTGAATGAATTTGTTGAAGACAATGAAAAGATTGATATTCCAATTCTTACTGTCTCACCTGAAGTTCAGAAACAGCAATTGAAAAGATTAGCTGAAGTAAAACAAAGTCGAAATCAGAATGCTGTGAAAGAATCATTAAAAGAAATTCATGATTCAGCGGTTAATGGAAATAATATAATGCCTATATTACTTAAAGCAGCACAAAATTATGTTACTCTTGGAGAAATGATTGGCGAACTGAAAGAAGTGTTCGGCACTTATGAAGAAGTTGCGGTGTTCTGATTATGAAAACATATTATAAACTTTTCCGCATTTCGCAGTGGATAAAAAACTTTTTCGTTTTTGTACCTCTGTTGTTTTCTTTGCATCTCTTCCAGGGAAATTATTTTATAACAACTTTCCGAGCTTTCATTACTTTCTGTCTGGCTTCAAGTTTTGTCTATATAATTAACGATATTATTGACATAGAAGCGGACCTTGCTCATCCTGAAAAAAAGAACAGACCGATAGCTTCAGGGAAAGTATCCGTAAAACTCGCTTTGATTATAGCTGCTTTGCTAATTGTGCCGATTGTTCTTCTGATGTTTACTTTCAACGCAACTTTTAATATTGCAGTTATTGGTTTTCTAACGTTGAATATGTTCTATTCATTTTCATTTAAGCATATCGTTATTTTAGATGTATTCAGCATAGCGGCAGGGTTTTCGCTGAGAGTTCTTGGCGGTGCATTTGCAATAGATGTTGAAATATCCAGCTGGCTTATTTTAACTACAATGTTTATATCTTTATTTCTTGGAGTTATGAAACGTCACTCTGAACTTTCTATTGCTGCTGAAAATGATAGTTCAAATACAAGAAAAGTTTTACAACATTATACATTAGATTTTGCAAATCAGATGGCAACGGTGGCAGCGGCTGGTGTTATTATTTGTTATGCATTGTATACTGTTGCTGCAAGAACGGTTTCAGTATTTGGTACAGAAAATCTAATTTATACAACTCCGTTTGTTGTATTTGGTATTTTCAGATATATGTATCTTGTTTATAAGTTTGATAGGGGAGAAAATACAACTCTAATAATGCTATCAGATATTCCAATGATAATGACGGTTATTTCTTATGTAGTTGTTACAGTTTCAATTATCTATAAAATGTTGTAATCATTTTGAAAATATTTTTATTTATTCTGCCGTTTTTAATTTTATCATCAATTAGCTGCTCAGGCTCGAAAGAAGTAAATAATGTGGATGTTGAAGTTAAAATTCTTGAAGTAAATGCCTGGTTGAATTTAATGCCCGGGTTTAGCCCAGGTTCATTTCATTTAAGCGGAGAGTTTGCAGTCTATTCTGATACGAATAATGTGATTATGGATGTTAAACTTGAAGAAATTCTTGTCTATTCAAATGATGAACTTCTGTATGATATTAAACCGGTATTTAAATATTCAAGAAATGAACCTGATTATTCTTTAAGTCCAAAGAATATTGAGGTTTATCAGTTTTACAATGAAAGCGAATTGGAAATAAAAGAAGTTCTTATGGCTAATAATCTTATTAATGTTGAAATAAAATTTATTGTTGAAGATGAAGAAATCAATTTAACAATTGATGATGTTGAAGTTACACGGGCATATTAATGATTGAGCAATTACTCATATTGATTATTCTCATTC
>JALHTS010000413.1 GCA_022865965.1 Ignavibacteriaceae bacterium | reverse complement strand
TAATTTTTGTAATTCTCCTTCATTTCTTCAAATGAATCACCACCAAATTTTAAAACAAAATATTTTGCAAGAGACCAGGCAAGCATTGATTCAGCAATTACCGCACATGAAGGAACTGCTACAAAATCGCTTCTTTCTTTTCTTGCATCAACTTTCTTCATTCCTTTAAGATCAATACTTTGAATAGGGCTCATCAACGTAGCAATTGGTTTCATAGCACCGCGAATTATGATAGGTAAACCTGTTGATATTCCTCCTTCAATTCCGCCAACCCTGTTTGTTTTTCGGGTAAGAGTTTCACCTTTTTTAATTATTTCATCATGTGACTGCGAACCTAAAAGTTCAGCACTATCGAATCCGGCACCAATTGAAACTGCTTTAACAGCATTTATAGACATAATTGACTGAGCAATTTCAGCATCAAGTTTAAGATCATAATGAACGAAAGAACCTAACCCTGCAGGAACACCTGAAGCAACTGTTATAAAAGTTCCACCAAGAGTATCACCTTTTTTCTTAGCGTATTTAATTCTTGAAATTATTTTTTCTTCCTGCTCTTTATCTAAAACACGGACAGAACTTTTATCAGCTTTATTGGAAAGAGAAACAGCTTTAAAATTTGAAGCAATTTTATTTTCAAGAAGTGTATCGAGATAATTTACCTTTGAATAAATGCCTCCAATACTTTCAACATAACTTCCAATTGAAATACCAAACTCTTCAAGTAGTTTACGAGCAACAGAACAAGCAGCAACTCTTGCGGCGGTTTCTCTCGCAGATGATCTTTCAACAGAATTTCTTATATCATCAAAATTATATTTTGTTATTCCGACTAAATCTGCATGTCCGGGTCTTGGAATTGTTATTTTTTCAGAATGAGAAGGAATATCATCAATAGACATAACATCCGCCCAGTTTTCCCAATCATAATTTTTTATGATTAATGATATTGGTGAACCAAGTGTTTTACCATAACGAATGCCAGACAATATTTCAACCTGATCAGATTCAATCTTCATTCTTAATCCTCTGCCATAACCTGTTTGTCTTCTTTTAAGCTGAAGAGTGATATAATCTGCGGAGATTTTTAAATTAGAAGGAATACCATTCACTATTGTGGTTAGAGCTTTACCATGAGACTCACCAGCAGTAAGAAATCTGATCATTAATTTTCCTTTTTAATACAATAAATATATAAAAAAAACGTCCCGATTTTGTTGGGACGTTTTAAATAATTGTAGTCAGAAACTTTTATTTGGGAATCTCTAATCCTACAAATCTTGTGTTACCCTTTGAATCCTGAATTTTAAGCAGTACAGCCTCGCCTTTTCTAGATTCAATTATTTTAGTAAATGAGGTAACATCTTTTACTGGTTTTCTATCTGCCTCAATAATAACCAAATCCTTAAAAAGTCCTTGATCATAAGCTTTACTGTACAATGTAACATCGGTTATTAATACACCGGAATCAATATTAAAAGTATTTCTTTCTTTCTCTGTGGGATTCTTAACAATCAATCCAATATTTTCAAACGATGCTGTAGATTCCTTTGCCTCATTCTTAGAGTCATTATCATCTTTTTTCATTACAGTTTGTGTTTTACTATTATCTTCCCGTGCTTTTAAAGTTACTTTTCTTTCCATTTCTTTTCCATCACGGAAAATTTCTAAAGTAACTACATTTCCTGCTGTTTTTGAAGCAATATAACTTTGTAATTCATTAGGTTGATTTACTTCTCTTCCGTCTATTTTCAGAATTACATCACCGGATTTTAAATCTGTAGCTGAAGCAGCTCCACCTTCAATTATTCCCTGAATAATTACACCGTGCGGTCTGTCGAGACCAAGAGATTTTGCCATCGCATTGTCAACTTCACCAATGTTTACACCGATATAACCACGATTAACTTTTCCGGTTGAAATCAAATCTTTAGCAACAGATTTTGCAAGGTTAATCGGAATTGCAAAACCATAACCAATGTAAGTTCCGGTTCCTTTTGTAGCAATGGCAGAGTTTACTCCCACAACTGCACCTGAAAGATCGACTAAAGCACCGCCGCTATTACCAGGATTTATCACGGCATCAGTTTGAATAAAGTTTTCTACGCCATAATTATCACGGATCAATCCAAGTGAACCACGACCAACAGCACTAACAATTCCTGCAGTAACTGTAGATGTTAGAGCAAGTGGATTGCCGATTGCCATAACCCATTGACCAACTTTAAGATTATCTGAATCCCCAAGATAAGCCGGAACAAGATTATTAGCATCAATTTTTATAACTGCAAGGTCAGTTAATGGATCAGTTCCAACAACAGTTGCAGTAAAAGTTCTTTTATCCGAGAGTCCCACCGAAACTCTATTTGCATTTTCTACGACATGATTATTTGTAATGATGTAGCCGTCTTCCGAAATAATTATCCCGCTACCGGAACCTCTTTGTTCCTGGGGCATATCACGGAATGGAAAGAAAAACATATCTGAGTGAGGATTTTCTCTTTCAGATACAACAGTAATCTGAACAATTGCCGGAGTTACTTTTTCTGCGACTTCAATAAATGCTTTACTGAAAGATGTAGCATCTGCATCTAAATTCACCGGAGGTTTGTTGGCTCCTAATTCAATATCGGCAAAACCCGGTCTTACTAATCCAAAACCGGAAACAAGTAAAGCCCCGAACATCATTCCTAAAACAATAAGAGCACCCGCTCCAATTATTCCTTTTAACTTTCCCGTTTGGCGGGATTTCATTTCATTCAACATTTTATTCTCCTGAGTTTTTTCACATTTAAGGTTATCAAATAGTAGCAGATTAGCCGATAGTCACCTACTTAAAATTGTTGAAAAT
>JALHTS010000412.1 GCA_022865965.1 Ignavibacteriaceae bacterium | reverse complement strand
TATTAGAGAATAATTTAATCGGGTTTTCAAAATCTTTAGAAGATTTGGTTTGGCTTATGGTAAGGGATAAATTGCTGATTGCTAAAGCTTACAAAAATGGTTATAACAAATCCGATTGGGTCGTTAAACAGGCAAGTTGGTGGAAAGATAAAATATCTTATAGCGTTTATAGAAATGAATTAGCCAATTCCATCACTTTAAATTCTGAAGAAATGCGTTTATTAAATGAAAATAATAACTCCCAATCTGAAATTATGAGTCAAGAGCTTTCAAGAAAAATCTTCAACAAAGTTCTTGAGCTGAAGAAAAAATATAATGTTACAATAAATGAAGATGTACTTGATAAGATAAAAGTGTCATCTGAAAATGATAAAAAGGCTATCGATATGTATATAGTTAAAAGGGGCAATCTAATACCAAGGCCGGCATATCCTTCAATTGATAATGATTGGGCAAGTTGGGAATAGAGAACTATGTATAGACTTTATGTAAATATATTTTTACTGATTTTAGTTTGGTTACCTTTTCAAGCTTGTGATTCAGGCAATGATAGTTCCAGCAATAAGTTGACGTACTGGTGTTCCAACAATACTCATGAAATTCAGTTTGCAAGACTAATGGCGGAAAATTGGAATAAAAATAACAAAGATGTTTCAGTCAAATTCCAACCTGTTCCAGAAGGCCAATCAAGTGAAGAAATTATACTCGCAGCAGTGGTTGGCAATACTACACCGGATATCTATTCAAACATGTGGCAAGGTGATGTTGAAGCCTATGCGCAGGCAGGAGTTTTGGTAGCTCTGGATACACTTAAAGATTTTATGGATTTCATTACTGAAAGATGTGATAGTGAAGTGATTGAGGAAATAAAATCCCTCGATGGTCATATCTATCAGATTCCTTGGAAGATTAATCCAATTATGCTTATTTACAACGAAAAGATAATATCAGACTTGGGTTTATCTAAACTGCCGGAAACATATTCTGATTTTTTTAAGGCTTCAGCAAAATTTCAAAAAGATACTGATGGAGATGGTTATATAGACCGATGGTTTGGATATTCTGAAGTACTAGTAACCTGGTGGCAAAGGTTTTTTGATTTCTATCCACTATACCTTGCATCTTCCGGTGGTGCACCCTTAGTAAAAGATAACAAGGCTGTCTTCAACAATGAACATGCTGTAGGCGTATTCAAATTTCTTCGAATGCTGTACAAAAATAATTATTTTTCCATGGAACGGTTATCTGCCAGACAGGATGTTTTTTTAGCCAGTGTAATTGCAACAAGGTTTACCGGTCCTTGGGAAATATCTCACGCAGATAAATATAAACCAAAAGGATTTGAATATAATTTCACTTCTCTCCCGGTACCTGATGATCACAAAGGTCCAATTTACACTTACGGTGATCCTAAAAATATCGTAATATTTAAAACATGTAAAAATCCTCAGACTGCATGGGAATATATAAAAACTCTAATCGATCTTGATGGAGATCTCCACTTAATGAAAATAACCAATCAGCTTCCAAGAAGAAAAAATATTAATACCGAGGCCTACTTTGGTGATTATTTCGATCAAAATCCGAAAATGAAAGTATTTGCAAACCAATCCAGGTATGTTAGAGGAACGGATGCATCTCCTGTGCTCAAAGAGGTTTTTGATTTAATTTCTCAGGAGTATGAAGCTTGTGTTATTTATGGAATAAAAACGCCTGAACAGGCAGTAAAAGATGCTTCTGATGCAGTTAACTTATTATTTCTTAAGTAAAGTTATTTAAAGTGATAAATAGAAAAAAAATATTACCCTACCTGTTGGTTTCTCCTTATATAGTACATTTTTTATTATTCGTTGCTTTTCCTGTTACCTTTTCTATCATTCTAACGTTCCATAAATGGAATATAATTTCACCGATGGAGTACACTGGTTTAAATAATTATATAAGATTATTCAATGATAAAATCTTTTTTAAATCAATCGGCAACACTTTAATATTTTTAGTAATTCACATTCCACTTCAGATAATCGTTGCCCTGTTTCTTGCAGAAATATTAAATCAAAAAATCAAATTAAGAGGAGCTTTCAGAGGCGCATTTTTCCTACCTGTAATTGTTTCTGGAGTTGTGGTCACAATTTTGTGGCAGCAGTTATTTGGATATGATGCAGGCCTGCTAAATAGATTACTAACAGGGATTGGACTTAATAAAATCGGATGGTTAACGGATCCGGATATTGCAATGACTTCAATTGCAGTAATGGCTACCTGGAAAAATGTTGGACTTTACATCATTCTCTTTTTAGTTGGTCTCCAAACAGTTCCAACACAATATTATGAAGCAGCTGATCTGGAAGGTGCAACCCATTTGCAAAAATTCTTCAAAATTACATTGCCAATGATAAACCCAACAATTTTTATGGTAGTGATTCTTTCAACAATCGGTGGATTCTCATTATTTATCGAACCATATGTTATGACAGGCGGAGGACCATTAAATAGCACAATATCCGCCGTACTTTATATCTATAAACAAGGATTCTTCTATTATCACATGGGATATGCAGCAACCTTAGGTCTGTTTTTTGCATTAATCATTTTAGCTGTTGTAGTGATTCAGAAAAAATTCATTGAGAAAAACCATTGAAAAAGTTTAAATCAATATTGTTTTATATTGCTCTTACCGTCAGCGCACTGATATTTGTCTATCCATTCTACTGGATGGTG
>JALHTS010000411.1 GCA_022865965.1 Ignavibacteriaceae bacterium | reverse complement strand
TATAAATACGGGAAGTTAAAACTTTTTTCTTCTGATCGTATTTTCATTTGCTCAAATGAATCTTCAGGATATTTTACGGCATCATTCGAACTGATTGCTATTATCTGAACTCCTTTATCAGTATAATCATTTTGAATTTCTTTAATACGCTCTTCATAAGCCTGCACATAAGGACAATGATTACAGCTAAAAATCACAATGAGAATTCTCTTGCTGATAAATGATGATAAAGCATAATTTTTACCATCAATACCGGACAAATTAAAGTCAGGTGCAGATGAACCGATTTTCAAATTGTTTGTAGCCATGGTAAATTTTCCTTAGAATTAAAATATTTTTATCAATAGACTATTCTTAATGAAAAGATTAACTTTTATCTTTCTAATAATTTTATCAGAGTTAACTATGCCGCAAAACTTTAACCTTGAACAAGATTTGTATAATAATTACGAAAACTTTAGAGAAAAAACTTTAACTCACAGACGATTTAACCACTCGGATATTCTTCCTCTTATCGAACAACTAAAAAATAGCAAAGATTTCACTGTTAATAAAGTTGGAAGTTCGGTTGAAGGTAGAGATCTTTTCCTTATTTCAATCGGGCAAGGTGAGAAGAAAGTTTTCCTGTGGTCACAAATGCACGGTGATGAGCCAACAGCAACTGCAGCGTTGTTTGATATTTTCAACTTTTTTTCTGATTCATCATTCAGCGATTTTAAGAAACACATTTTAAGTAAAGTAACACTTTACTTTCTTCCTATGGTAAATCCCGATGGTGCAGAAAAATTTGAGCGAAGAAATTTTTTTGATATTGATATCAACAGAGATGCAGAAAGGTTGCAAACTCAAGAAGCAGTAATATTGAAGGAAGTCTTTGATAGTTTAAAAGCGGATTTCGGATTTAATTTGCATGATCAGGATCCTCGCCATTCTGTTGGAAATAGCTTTAAGTCGGCGGCAATTTCATTTCTTGCACCTGCATTTAATTACGAAAAAGATGTTGATACAGTGCGTGAAAAATCAATTCTTCTTATCGGAAGATTAACAAAAATGCTGAATCAATTTATTCCCGGTCATATAGCAAAATATTCTGATGATTATGAACCGCGTGCTTTTGGCGATAACTTTCAGAAATGGGGAACCAGTACAATACTCGTTGAATCCGGAGGATGGAACAATGATCCGGAAAAACAGTTCCTGAGAAAACTGAATTTTCTTTTATTGATTTCAGCATTCAAAGAAATTGCTGATGGCGGCTACAAAAATGAAACAGCAGATACTTACGATAAAATTCCGTTTAATGATAAGTATATTTTTGATTTGTTATTAAGAAATCTGACCTTGAATCATAATGGAAACAAATTAAGAATTGATGTTGCAGTTAATTTTATTGAGTTCGTTTCTAAAACAGATAAGACAATTTATAAAAGATCTTTTATTCAGGATTTGGGTGATCTTTCTGTCTTTTATGGATTTCAGGATTTTGATTTTTCGGGATATGAAATTCAGCGAGGTAAAGTTTTTACAGAAAAAAAAATCAACTTAGAAGATATTCAAACGATAGACCTTTACGATTATTACAGCAAAGGATTTACAGTATTGACTTCAGGTGATTCGATTGATGGAAGATTTACTGATTTTCCAATTAATATTTCTTTCAGAGAATCAAACGATAGCACAAATTTTCTTAGGATTGGTGCTCCCGCAGATTTTGTACTATTAAAAAACTGTAAAATAGAATACGTTTTAATAAATGGATTCTTACAAAAAGTCCAAAATGATCGCGAATTTTTAGGGAATGGAATAATCTATAAATAAGTAGTCTTTGAATATTAAAAGTATAAAAAATGTTGAAATATATCCTGTTCTTAGAAAAGGTGTGGATTACGAAGTGATAATCAAATATGCAAAGGAAAAGAAAATAGACGTTATTGTGATTGCAATTCACGGTAGAACCGGAATATTGCATACTTTATTTGGCAGTGTAGCAGAAAATGTGAATAGCTATTCAAAAACGCCAGTTTTAGTTATAACACCTACTTCAAAAGACAAGTAATACCATAAAACTTGTTTTCTCTCGAGTGAATTTCTATATTTCAAATCCGTTTTTATAAAAGATTGGATAATTATGGCTAAAGCAAAAAATGTTGAGGCTTTTTGTTCGTATTGCGGTATTGAAAGAACTTTGGAATTAGTAAAAGTTGCGTTCGACGGCGAATCAGAAACCAAGAAGTGGGGTAAATGCAAAAAATGTAAGCAAATGACTATGATAGATCTTTCTCAGATTCAGATGTTAGATAGCAATTCTAAAAACATGGAGACGGAAAATGCAGTTGAATATTCACCTGAAAAAAGTTTCGAAATAGGTGATGCTATTTATCATAAAGGCTGGGATGATTTCGGTCTAGTAACTTCTAAAGAAATTGTATCGAACGGACAAAAATCAATTACTGTTGATTTTCAAAAATCAGGAATTAAAAAACTTATTGAATCAATTACAAGACAAAGCCAACAAAGCGAGGTGAATTAATTGGTAGGCATTCAGATAGGCGAAAACGAATCCATCGATAAGGCTCTCAGAAGGTTCAAGAAAAAATATGAGAGATCCGGAGTGTTGAAGGAATTTAAGAAAAGAACTTTCTTTGTAAAGCCTTCGATAAAGAAACGCATGGAAAAGCTAAAAGCTATTAGAAGGGCTCACAGACCCGAAATTATATAGATTGATAAGCCCTCTTTTTGAGGGCTTTTTCTTTACTTGATGTGAATTACAGGTTCTATTATTTCTGGTTCTTTTCCTATCAGAAAATATTTTTCAAGATGATTTTTTACTAATTCAAAAGCTTCATCAATATTATTACAGAAGCGAAATCGTTTCATATCAGATTCACTAATCACACCTTCATAAATAAGATTTTCAAAATTTATTACACTCTTCCAATATTTTTCATCATAAATAACCAGAGCAAGTTTTTTCCTGATTTTATCTGTCTGAATTAGTGTAAGAATTTCAAAAAGTTCATCCATAGTACCAAACCCGCCGGGAAATACAATTAACGCTTTTGATAAATAAGCAAACCAAAATTTTCTCATGAAAAAGTAATGAAATTCAAAACTAAGATCTTTAGTAACATACTTATTAACGAATTGTTCAAACGGAATGCTGATATTTAAACCAACAGAATAACCGCCGGCTTTTTTTGCACCTTTGTTGGCAGCTTCCATAATTCCGGGTCCGCCGCCTGTGCAAATAATAAAGCGATTTGCGCTTGTTTCAAGATTCATTGACCACTCTGTTAATCTTCTGGAAAGTTCAACTGCGTCTTCATAATATCTGGACATTTCAAGTGAGCGCTGAGCCTGACGCAATACTTTGCCAAAATTTGGTATGGATTTAGGATTTGCAGTTTGAATTTTATTTAAAGCTGCCTGAGCATTACGTTTTGACATTAATCTGGCAGAACCAAAAAAAACAATCGTATCCATAATTTTATGCTTTTTGAATCTTGCCTGCGGTTCAAGATATTCAGCAAGCAACCGGATTGTTCTCCCATTAGCTGAATTTATGAAATCAAGATTCTCATAAGCTTT